>CAYLJK010000115.1:0-7566 GCA_964383975.1 uncultured Gemmatimonadales bacterium
CTGGCGGTGTGCTCGTGCACGGTGCTGCCGCTGTTCGCCGGCATCTATCGGATGGGCGCCGGCATCGGACCGGCGGCTGCGTTCCTGTACTCGGGCCCCGCGATCAATGCGCTGGCGATCATCCTCACGGCGCGCATCCTCGGCGTCGAGCTCGGCGTGGCGCGCGCGGTCCTCGCCGTGGTCTTCAGCGTGGTGGTCGGCCTGCTGATGCACGTCATCTTTCGCCGCGACGAGGCCGAACGGGTGCGGGTGGCCGCCGCGCGGGTGGCGGAGCCCGGCGCCGTCCGGCCGCTGGGGCGGACCGCGCTCTACTTCGCCGCGATGGTCGCGGTGCTGGTGCTCGCCAACTGGGGGCGGCCCGCCGACGGGGCGGTCGGGTTCTTCCAGGCGGTCTGGTCGCTGAAGTGGCCGCTCACCATCGCGGCGGCGGCCCTGCTCGTCGTCATGCTCGCCGAATGGTTCGGCTTCGCGTGGCGGAAGCTCGTGCTGGTCGCCGTCGCCACGGCGGCTGCGGCGCTCGTGGTCCCGTCCGATCCGCGGGTGCCGTTCGGCGTGGCGGCCGTGGTGCTCGGCGCGGTGCTGAGCCGCGATCAGGGCGAGCTGGGCGAGTGGTTCGACGCCTCGTGGGGGTTCGCCAAGCAGATCCTCCCGCTGCTGCTGGTCGGCGTGCTGGTGGCCGGGGCGCTGCTCGGTCGCCCGGGTCACGAGGGGTGGATCCCGTCCGCCTGGGTAGAGGCCGCAGTCGGCGGCAATTCGCTGCGGGCCAACCTGCTCGCCTCGGTGGCCGGGGCGTTCATGTACTTCGCCACCCTCACCGAGGTGCCCATCGTCCAGGGCCTGCTCGGGAGCGGGATGGGGAAGGGACCGGCGCTGGCGCTGCTGCTGGCGGGGCCGGCGCTGTCGCTCCCTTCGATGCTGGTGTTGCGGAGCGTGTTCGGCTGGAAGAAGACCCTGGTGTACGTCGCGCTGGTGGTGGTGATGGCGACGATCTCAGGCGCGCTGTTCGGCGCCCTGGCGTGAACGATGATGGAGTGTGCGTGATGACCGCTCGACTGATCGAGATCGTGGGTCCCGGCTGCGCCAAGTGCGAGATGCTGGCGAAGCACGCGGAGGAGGCGGCGCAGGCCCTGGGCATCGAGTACACGGTGGTGAAGCTGAAGGACCCGTCCGCCTGGGCGCGCTACGGCATCATGATGACGCCGGCGATGGTCGTGGACGGGGAGGTGAAGCTCCAGGGACGGGTGCTCAGCGCGGAGAAGCTCCGGGACCTGCTGGCGTAGCCCGGGTGTCCGTCGCGGCCCAGGCCGGGTGTGGCGCCGGCGCCGGCAATCTCGGAGACGTGCCGACGTGCCGGCGTGCCGCGGCGGTCGGACCGGCGGCCCGGTCGTGATCCGCTGCCCATCCTCGGCGTGGTCCGGCTCTCCGAGGGCGGGAGCTGGCAGGGGGGACGGTGGAGCGCGTGCTCGCCCTTCGGCCTTAACGCCTCTGCTCCTCCGCCCCCACCGCCCGCACGCGGATTCCGTCCGTCAGCCGTTCCACGCCGCCGACGACCACCTGCTCCCCCGCGGCCACGCCGCTGGTGATCTCCGCGAAGCCGGGCATCCGCACGCCGATCTCCACCGGGCGGCGGACGGCTGTCCCGTCCTGCACCACGAAGACCACCGTCGTGCCCTGGACCGAGAGGATCGCCTCCTCGGGGACGACCACGGCGTTGGGGCGCGCGGCGGCGACGAGGCGCCCCTCGGCGAACATCCCCGCCTGCAACTCGCGGCGCGGGTTGGGCACCAGCGTCTTGATGAGGATGGTGCGACCGGGGAGCCGGACCACCGGGTCCACGAAGTCCACGGTCCCGGTGAAGGAGCGGCCGCGCAGGGCCGCGACCTGGAACGTCACGCGCAGCCCGGGCCGCAACTGCTCGGCGTAGCGCTCGGGGACGTTCATCGTGACGCGTTGCGGGTCCACGGTCTGGAGCGCCACGAGCCGCGTCTGGTTGTTGACGTAGTCGCCGAGGCTCACGAGCCGCGCCCCGGTGACGCCGGCGAACGGCGCCCGCACGACGGTGCGGTCGAGCCGCAGGCGCAGCAGGTCGAGCGCCGCCTGCGAGGAACGCGCCGTCGCCTCGGCCCGCTCGAGGTCGCTCACCGTGGACGACTGGCTCTCCATCAACTGCTGCTGGCGGGTCAGCGCCTGGAGGGCGAGGTCGCGGTCCGCCTCGGCGCGGGCCACCTGGGCGCGCAGCTCCGCGTCGTCCACGCGGAAGAGCGGCGCGCCCTGTTCGACGAACGTGCCCTCGCGGAACAGGATCTCCACGATGCGCCCCTCGACCTCCGGGCGCAGCTGGATGCTCTGGACCGCTTCCACCTCGCCGACGCCCGTGATGACATCCTCGACGCGCTGCGCGCGCGCCCGGGCGACCTCGACGGCGAGCGCGGCTCGGCCGGCCGGGCCGCTGGGGCCGCCGGCACCGCCTCGCGGGCCGCCGGCCGCGGGCTCCCTGGGCGCGCCGGGGCGCTCGCCGTCGGCCTCGCCGCCGCACGCCGCGAGCGCGCCGAGGGCGAGGACCGCGAGCAGGAGGCGGGCGCTCATGGGGCCTCCCCGGCAGGGGCGGGCTCGGCCGGCACGAGGGCCGGGCGGCGGGAGCGCAACCGCGCCAAGGCGCGGTCCAGGATCACGTACACGGTCGGTACCAGGAACAGGGTCAGGGCGGTCGAGACGAGCACGCCGCCCGCGATGGCGTAGCCCAGCGGCCGCCGGCTCATGGAGCCGGCCCCCAGGCCGAGCGCGATCGGGACCGCGCTGGCGATGGTGGCGACGGAGGTCATCACGATGGGCCGCATCCGGATGCGGCCCGCCTCCAGCACCGCCGCGAGCAGCTCCCGGCCCTGCGCGCGCAGCTGGTTCGTGTACTCCACCAGCAGGATCGAGTTCTTCGTCACGAGGCCGATCAGCAGGATCATCCCGATCTGGCTGTACAGGTTGAGCGTGGAGCCGGCGAGCTTCAGCGTCACCAGCGCGCCGGTCACGGCGAGCGGGACGGCGAGCAGCACCGTGAACGGGTGCACGAGCGACTCGAACTGCGACGCCAGCACCATGTACACCACGATGAGCGCGAGCAGGAACGCGAACGCGAGCGCGGAGCCGCTCTCGCGGAACTCGCGCGACTCCCCGGCCAGCGCGGTGTTCGCGCCGCGGGGGAGCACCTCGCGCGCGAGCGCGTCGAGCGAGTCGAGCGCCTCGCCGAGCGCGAAGCCGGGGGCCAGCGACGCCGTGAGCGTCGCCGAGCGCATGCGATCGAAGTGGTTCACCTGCCGGGGCCCCACGCCCTCGCTGACGGTCGCGACGGCAGCGAGGCTGATCAGCGCCCCGTCGCGCCCGCGCACGTACAGCGCCCGCACGTCCTCCGGCGTGGCGCGCGCGTCGCCCCGCAGCTGCACGATGACGTAGTAGAGCTTGTTGTTCAGGGTGAAGGTGCTGACGCGCCGCCCGCCGAGCAGGGTCTGGAGCGTCGCGGCGATGTCCGAGACCGGCACGCCGAGGTCGTCGGCGCGGTCGCGGTCGAAGGCGATCGTCAGCTCCGGCTTGTTCACCCGCAGGTCCGTGTTGACGTTGATGAGCCCGGGGATCTGCCGCGCCCGGAGCAGCAGCGTGTCCATGGCGCGGGCCAGCGAGTCGTAGTCGGGGTGCTTCACGACGAACTCCACCGGCTGGCCCCGCCCGCCGAACGCCGGCGGGTTGTTGGCGAACGCCAGCACGCCCGGGATCACCGCGAGCTTCGGCCGCACCTCCTCGATGATCTCCGTGACGTCGCGGTCGCGCTGGCTCCAGTCCCGGAGACGCACCCACACGAAGCCGCTGTTGGCGCGCCCCCGCCCGCCCACGACGCTGAAGACGTTGTCCACCTCGGGGATCGCCTGGGCGATCGCCTCGATGCGCCGCTGGTAGGCGTCGAGGTACTGGATCGTCGCGCCCTCGGGGGCCTCCAGGGTGATCTGGAACTGGCCCCGGTCCTCGGGTGGGACGAACTCGCGCTTGAGCGCCCGGAAGGTCACCACGGCGACGATGATCGTGGCGACGCCGCCCGCCACGATGGCCCCGCGGTGCCGGAGCGCCCAGCCGAGCGCACGGCCGTAGCCCGTGGCGAGGCCGTGGAAGCCCCGCTCCAGCACCCAGTAGAGGTGTCCGTGCCGCTTCGAGACCCGCAGGATCCGGGCGCTCAGCATCGGCGTCAGCGTCAGCGCGACGAACCCCGAGATCGCCACCGAGCCGGCCACGGCGATGGCGAACTCGGTGAACAGCCGGCCGGCGGTGCCGCGCAGGAACGTCAGCGGCACGAACACCGCCACCAGCGCGATCGTCGTCGCGATGACGGCGAAGGCGATCTCCCGGGTGCCGTCGGTGGCGGCGGTGACCGGGTCCTTCCCCAGCTCCTCCTGATGGCGGTACGCGTTCTCCAGCACGATGATCGCGTCGTCCACCACGATGCCGATCGCGAGCACGAGCGCGAGCAGCGTCAGGTTATTGATCGAGAAGCCGAGGACCGCCAGCAGCGCGAAGGTGGCGATGATGGATGTCGGGATCGCCAGCCCCGGGATGATCGTCGCCCGGAAGTTCCGCAGGAAGACGAAGATGATCCCCACCACCAGGAACGCCGCGAGGATCAGCGTCTCCTGCGCCTCGAGGATGGACCGCTTGATGTAGGTGGACTGGTCGAAGCCGACGCTGAGGGTCACACCCTCGGGGAGCAGGGCCTGGATGTCCGGGAGCGCGGCCCGCACGCGGTCCGCGATCTCGGTGACGTTCGCCTTCGACTGGCGGATGATCCCGAGCCCGACGCCGACCGTCCCCTGGAAGCGCAGCGCGCTGCGGTCGTTCTCCGGTCCCAACTCCACCCGGGCCAGATCGCGCAGCTTCACCAAGTTGCCGCCGCGGCTCGAGACGACCAGGTCCGCGAACGCCTCCGGCGTGCGCAGCTCCCCCATCGCCCGCACCGTGAACTCGCGCCGGGAGGACTCGATGCGCCCCGCCGGCACCTCGATGTTGCGGGCCTGGATCGCCTGCTCGATGTCCTGCACCGTGAGGCCCTGCGCCTGGAGCGCCTCGGCCGAGAGCCAGATCCGCATCGAGTAGCGCCGCTCGCCGAAGATCTGCACCCGGGCCACGCCCGGCACCGTCTGGAGTCGCGTCTTCACCAGGCGGTCCGCGATGTCGGAGAGCTGCATCATCGTCCACCCCTCGCCGGCGAGGGCGAGGGACATGAACGGCGAGGCGTCGGCGTCCTGCTTCTCCACCACCGGCTCGTCCACGTCGCGCGGGAGCCGGCCGCGCACGCGCGCCACGGCGTCGCGCGCGTCCTGCGCGGCGCTCTCCACGTCGCGGTCGAGCGTGAACTCGAGCGTGATGTTGCTCGACTGCTCCGCGCTGCTGCTGGTCAGCGTCCGCAGCCCCGGCACCGTGGAGAGCTCCTCCTCGAGCAGGTCGGTGACCGAGGACTCCATCACCCGCGGGTTCGCCCCCCGCAGACTGGTGCGGACCGACACGATCGGGGGGTCCACGTCCGGGAACTCCCGGACCTGGAGCCGGTCGTAGGCGAGGAGCCCGAACAGGACCAGCGCGGCGCTCGACATCGAGGCGAGCACCGGCCGGCGGATGGCGGTATCGGAGAGCTTCATGATCTCCCGCTGGGGCTGCGCACGTGTCCCATGGTAACTTGCACCGATGCCCGATCCTGCCGCAAAGAAGCGACCCGACTACCGCAACGCGTGGGCCGAGGCGCGCCAGATCGTCTGGCAGTACCGCTGGCGCCTCGCCCTCGGGCTCGTGCTGATGCTGGCCAGTCGCCTGGCCGGTCTCGTCCTCCCGGCCTCGTCCAAGTGGCTGGTGGACGAGATCATCGGGAAGCAGCGCACCGAGCTGCTCGCCCCGCTGGCCCTCGCCGTGGGGGCGGCCACCCTGGTCCAGGCCGTCACCGGGTTCGCCCTCTCGCAGGTCCTGGGCGTCGCCGCCCAGCGGGCCATCACCGAGATGCGCAAACGGGTCCAGCAGCACGTGGCCCGCCTGCCGGTCAGCTACTTCGACTCCACGAAGACCGGGGTGCTCATCTCCCGCATCATGACCGACGCCGAGGGGATCCGGAACCTCGTCGGCACCGGGCTCGTGCAGCTCACCGGCGGCCTCGTCACCGCCACGATCGCCCTCGGCGTGCTGTTCTGGCTGAACTGGCGCCTGACGGCGTTCACCCTGACCGTGCTGCTCACCTTCGCGGGCGGGATGGCGCTCTTCTTCACGAAGCTGCGGCCCCTGTTCCGCGAGCGCGGCAAGCTCAACGCCGAGGTTACGGGCCGGCTGGCCGAAACGTTGGGCGGGATCCGGGTGGTGAAGGCCTACACGGCCGAGCGGCGGGAGCGGTTCGTCTTCGCCCGCGGCGCCCACCGCCTGTTCCGCAACGTGGCGAAGTCCATGACGGCCATCTCGGGGACCGGGGCCTTCGCGACCGCCGTGGTCGGGATGATCGGGATGCTGATGATCTGGTGGGGCGGCCGCGCCATCCTCGCGGGCGCGATGACCCTCGGCGATCTCGTCATGTACATCTTCTTCACCGGGCTCATGGCGGCGCCGCTCATCCAGATCGCCTCAATCGGCACGCAGATCACCGAGGCGTTCGCGGGACTCGATCGCATCCGCGAGATCCGCCGGATGGCCACCGAGGACCAGGAGGACGCCCGCCGGGTTCCCGCCGGCCCGCTGCGCGGTGACGTCGCGTTCGAGGACGTCCGGTTCGAGTACACCGCGGGGATCCCCGTCCTCAAGGGCATCACCTTCTCCGCGCCCGCCGGGACGACCACGGCGCTGGTCGGCTCCTCCGGGTCGGGGAAGAGCACGCTCATCTCGCTGGTGCTCGCCTTCAACCGCCCGCAGCAGGGGCGCGTGCTCGTGGACGGGCGCGACCTGGCGGGGCTGCGCCTGCACGACTACCGCCGCGCCATCGGCGTGGTGCTCCAGGAGAACTTCCTCTTCGACGGCACGGTCGCGGAGAACATCGCGTTCGCGCGCCCCCACGCGTCGCGCGCCGAGATCGAGGCCGTGGCCCGGGTGGCGCACGCCGACGAGTTCGTGCGCGGCCTCCCGGAGGGCTACGACACCGTCGTCGGGGAGCGGGGGATCAAGCTCTCCGGCGGCCAGCGCCAGCGCATCGCCATCGCGCGCGCCATCCTCGCCGATCCGCGCATCCTCATCCTCGACGAGGCGACCAGCTCCCTCGACAGCGAGAGCGAGGCCCAGATCCAGGACGGACTGCGCGCGCTGCGCCGCGGCCGGACGACGTTCGTCATCGCCCACCGGCTCTCCACGATCGTGAGCGCCGACCGGATCCTGGTCCTGGAGGCCGGCGAGATCGTGGAGCGCGGGACCCACCGCGAGCTGCTGGCGCAGGGCGGCCGCTACCGCCAACTCTACGACCGGCAGTACCGGCTGGAGCTGGACCGGTTCATCAACCCCGGCGAGGACTTCACCCCGGAGCCGGAGCTGCCGGAGGTGCCGGTGGCGGCGAGAGAGAGGGGATTGTGAAGC
>CAYLJK010000116.1:0-7547 GCA_964383975.1 uncultured Gemmatimonadales bacterium
CAGTCTCATCGGCGAACGCGAATTCGGCACAATCTTCCACCAGGGCGAGAAGGAGTCCATGTACCTGGCCGACGTGGCGCACCGCGTGATCCTGGTCGCGCTCTTCGACAACCGGACCACGCTCGGCATGGTCCGCCTGAAGGTCAGGAACACCGTCGAGGAGCTCACGCGGCTCTTCGAGGCGATGTTCCAGCGCGCCGGCACGGAGCAGCCGAAGCTCGAGGGCTTCGCGAGCCCCGAAGTCGAGGACGAAATCGACAAGCTCTTCGGAGACTGAGGACCCCGCGCCATGTCGATGATCAACTACGCCTCGCGCGAGATCAACTGCAAGCTGGTCTACTACGGGCCCGGCTTGGGCGGGAAGACGACCAACCTCGAGCACGTCTTCGGGAAGGTCAATCCCAACGCCCGCGGCAAGCTGATCTCGCTCGCCACGGAGACGGAGCGCACGCTCTTCTTCGACTTCCTCCCCGTGGACCTCGGCACCGTCCGCGGGTTCAAGACCCGGTTCCACCTCTACACGGTGCCGGGCCAGGTCTACTACAACGCCAGCCGGAAGCTGATCCTCAAGGGCGTGGACGGCGTCGTGTTCGTCGCCGACAGCCAGCTGGAGCGCATGGAAGCGAACATCGAGTCCATGCAGAACCTGTACGACAACATGGCCGAGTACGGCTATGACCTGACGCGCATCCCGTTCGTCGTCCAGTACAACAAGCGCGACCTCCCCAACGCCGCCCCCGTGCGCGACCTCCAGGCCGCGCTCAACCCGGGCTGGCCGCTCCAGGACGCCGCCAGGCAGCAGATCACCCCTGACACGGTCTTCCCCGGCGAGCACCTCATTTGGCAGCTGCCGACCGGCGAGTGGATCGAGCGGGCGCCGGCCCACGAGGCCGTCGCCGTGACCGGCGAGGGTGTCTTCGAGACCCTGAAGACCGTCTCCAAGCTGGTCCTGAAGTCGCTGGGGTAGGATCCGGTCCGATGTGGACCCTCCCCAACATCGTCACGCTCGTCCGGATCTGCCTCGCGCCGGTCATCGCCCTGCTGCCGTTCATCGAGGGCTCGGCACCCAAGATCATCGCGTTCGTCGCCTTCGTCCTCGCCGCGTTCAGCGATGTCTTCGACGGCTGGTACGCCCGCAGCCGCCAGGTCGTGACCGACCTCGGCAAGCTCCTCGACCCCATCGCCGACAAACTGCTCCTCGTCGCGATGCTCGTCCCGATCTTCTGGCTCACGCGACACCCGACGCTCCTGACCGACTACCGCATCCCGTGGTGGGGATCGCTCCCGGTCTGGGTGGCCATCCTCCTCGTGGGCCGCGAGTTTCTCATCACCGTCTTCCGTCTCCAGGCCAAACGCCACGGCGTCATCATCCCCGCCGGCCGCTCCGGGAAGCTCAAGGCCGTGTTCCAGAACCTGTTCATCGGCGGCACCATCGCGTGGTTCGCGTGGAAGGATCTCATCGTCGAGATGCGCTGGACCGGCGCGTACCGCGACCTCTGGAACCAGTTCCACGGCGCGTTCATCGCCGTGACGCTCGGCGTCGCGGTTGTCCTCACCGTGTACTCGCTCGGCCGCTACCTCTACCAGTACCGCACCCTGCTCCGGCCGCCGGCCGCGCGCGGCGCCTGACGTGGACTGCGAGCTGCTCACGGTCGGCACCGAGCTCCTGCTCGGCACCACCGTGGACACCAACGCGGCGCAGGCTGCGCAGCGCCTCGCGGCGGCGGGAATCCGGGTGCGCCGCCGCGCCACCGCCGGCGACGAAGCCGGCCCCCTGGGCGCCGCGCTGCGCGAGGCGCTCGACCGCACCGGCACGGTGATCGTCATCGGGGGCCTCGGCCCGACGCGGGACGACATCACGCGACGCGTCGCCGCGGAGGTCCTGGGCAGGCCGCTGGTCCGGGACGCCGCGGTGCTCGCGCACCTGGAGGCGCTGTTCCGCGCGCGCGGGATCGCGCCGATGCCCGCCGCCAACGCGGTGCAGGCTGACGTCCCGGAAGGGGCCGTCGTGCTCTCCAACCGGCACGGGACCGCCCCCGGCCTGTGGATCGCGGACCCGGAGGGCCGCGTGGCCGTGCTCCTCCCGGGCGTCCCGAAGGAGATGCTCGGCCTGCTCGAGGAGGAGGTGCTGCCCCGGCTCCGGGAGCGCGGCCCGGGCGGCCGCGTCATCCGCTCGCGTACCCTCCGCACCGCCGGCCTCGCGGAGTCGGCGCTCGCCGACCGACTCGGCAGCTACGAGGCCCTGCTCGGGCCGTCCGTGACGCTCGCCTCGCTCCCGTCCTCGCACGGTACCGACCTGCGCCTCACCGCGTGGGACCTCCCGCCCGCGGAGGCGGACGCCGCGCTGGAACGCGCGGTGCAGGTACTGCGCCCGCGGCTCGGCGCCGCCGTGTACGGCGAAGGGGACACCGATCTCGCCGCGGTCGTCCTGGGACGCCTCGAGGCGGAGCACGCCACGCTGGCCCTGGCCGAGTCGTGCACCGGCGGCCTGCTCGGGGGACGGATCACCGCGGTGCCCGGCGCCTCGCGGGTCTTCCGCGGCGGCATCGTCGCCTACCACGACGACGCGAAGCTCGACCTGCTCGGCGTCGGGGCCGACGAGCTCGCGGCGCACGGCGCGGTGTCGGAGGCCGTCGCCCGCCAGATGGCGGCGGGGGCGGCGCGCGTCTTCGGGACCGACGCGGCCATCGCCGTCACCGGCATCGCCGGTCCCGACGGCGGGACGCCGGCGAAGCCGCGCGGCACCGTCTGGATCGCCGTGCGCTGGCGGGAGGCGGTGCGCGCCTTCACGCACGTCTTCCCCGGCGACCGCGACGACGTGCGCGCGCGCGCCGTGCAGTGGGCGCTCGACTGGCTCCGCCGGACGCTGGACGATGCGGCCTGATGGCGACGTTCGCGGACCTCGACGAGCTGACGGCGCCGGACGGCACGCGGCTCGTCCTGCGCCGCGAGACGACCGCGGCCGGCCCGCGCGCGGCCCTCATCCTCGTGCACGGCTGGGGCGAGCACGCGGGGCGCTACGCCCACGTGGCGGCCTGGCTCGCCGCGCGCGGGATCGCCGTCTATGCGCTGGACCAGCGCGGCGCCGGCCGGTCACGCGGCCCGAAGGGCCACGTCGCGCGCTTCGCGCAGTACCTGGCGGACATCGTCGCGCTGCGGCGGCTCGTGGCAGCCGAGGCGCCCGGGCCGCTGCTCCTTCTCGGCCACTCCAACGGCGGCCTCATCACGCTCCGCTACCTCGAGACGGCGCCCGAAGGCGTCACCGGCGCCGTCATCACCAGCCCTTTCCTCGCGCTCGCGTTCGCGCCACCGCGCTGGAAGAACGTCCTCGCCACCCTCCTCGCCGATCTCACCCCCGGCCTCCGCGTCCCGACCGGCGTGGACCTAAACACGCTGGCCACCGACCCGGCCGTCGTGACGGCCGCGCGCTCCGACCCGTGGTGCGCGCAGGTCATCTCCCCGCGCGCCTGGCGAGAGATCCGCGATGCGCAGGCGCAGGTCGTCGCCGAGGGGCACCGCATCGGCGTGCCGCTCTTCATCGGGCTCGCCGGCGACGATCGCATCGCCTCGACGAGCGCCGCGCGCGCCTTCGCCGCCGCCCTGCGCGGGGACGTGACGGTGCGCGAGTACCCCGCCATGTACCACGAGATCCTGAACGACCGCGACCGCGAGCGCGTCCTGGCGGACATCGGCGCGTGGCTCGACCGCGTCCTGGGGGCCCCGTGAGCCTCACGTACCGCGACTACCTGCGACTCGACCGGCTCCTCGAACTCCAGGTGCCGCGCTCCGCCCCCGAAGAGCACGACGAGATGCTCTTCATCATCATCCACCAGGTCTACGAGCTGTGGTTCAAGCTGCTGCTCCACGAGGTGGACCGCTGCGGCCGCGAGTTCGACGCCGACGACCTCTTCGGCGCGATCGCCCGCTGCCAGCGCCTGCGCACCGTGCTCAAAACCCTCGTCGGCCAGCTCGACATTCTGGAGACGATGACGCCGCTCTCGTTCCTCGCGTTCCGCGGCTACCTCGAGTCCGCCTCGGGCTTCCAGTCCGCGCAGTTCCGGGCCCTGGAGTTCGTGCTCGGCCACAAGCGCCCCGAGATGCTCCGGTGGTACGGCGATCCCGGCGAGCGGGCGATGCTCGAGCGGCGCCTCGCCGATCCGGCGCTCCAGGACCACTTCTACGGCTTCCTCGCGCGGCGGGGCGTCCGGGTGCCGGCGGAACTCCTCCGGCGCGACGTCCGCCAGGCGGCCGCCGCCAGCCCGGCGCTCCAGCAGGAGCTGGTCCGCGTGTTCCGCACCGACCCGTCGCTGGCCATCCTCCTCGAGCTGCTGACGGACGTGGACGAGGGACTCCAGGAGTGGCGCTACCGGCACGTGAAGATGGTCGAGCGCACCATCGGCACGAAGCCGGGCACCGGCGGCTCCCCCGGTGCTCCCTACCTCCGCACCACTCTCTTCAACCCGGTCTTCCCTGACCTCTGGGCCATCCGCCAGCAGCTCTGAGTCCGTCTGCCAGGGTGGCAGGCGGAACTGGCACATCACTTGCCCGGGGTGTAGTGTTCGCCGTTCCCCGATGATCGGACCCCAGGCACGCTCGTGATGGACGCTCACCGCAAGCGCAGTCAGAGGACCGGTGCCGAGCCCGCACCGGAATCCGTCCCCGCCGACCAGACGGCCGTGGAGGAAGCTCGAGCGCCGGAGGCCGCGGGTCCTCCGCCGACGGAGGCCGAGGCCGGGGCCGGGCAGCCGTCCATGGCGTTGGCGGAGTTGGCGACCGAGGCCGTGCTGCGGCTGGAGCGCGAGGCGGCGGAGTGGAAGGACCGGGCCCTCCGGGCCGCGGCCGACCTCGAGAACTTCCGCAAGCGCGCCGCGCGGGAGCGGGACGATGCGCTGGCGCGCGGACAGGCCGAGGTGCTGCTGCGGGTGTTGGACGTGGTGGACGACCTCGCGCGCGTCGCCCACCTGGACCCTGAGGCGACGAGCGCCCAGGCGCTGCACGAGGGGATGCTCCAGATCGAACGCAAGTTCCTGCGGGTGCTGGAGGCCGCCGGCGTTGAGCGCCTCGACCCGGTCGGCGCGCCCTTCGATCCGCAGGTCCACGAGGCCGTCACGATGATGCCCGCGTCCGCCGCCGAGGCGGACCAGACGGTGGGCACCGTGTTCCAGCACGGGTACCGGCTGCGCGGCACGCTGCTGCGGCCCGCGCGCGTGGCGGTGCTCCGGTGGTCGGGCGAGCCGTCCTTCGGGTCGGGCTCCGGCGGCGCGGACGCCTAGGTGATGGCACAGCAGAAGGACTACTACCGCGTCCTCGGCGTGGGCGAGAAGGCCACGGCGGAGGAGATCAAGCGCGCCTACCGCCGGCTCGCGAAGCGGTACCATCCCGATGCGAATCCCAGCGACAAGGCCGCCGGTGAGCGCTTCAAGGAGGTCTCGGAGGCGTACGCCGTCCTCTCCGACGCCGACAAGCGCCGGCAGTACGACCTGCTGCGCAAGTACGGCGCGTTCGCCCCGTCCGGGGCGCGCGGCCCGCGTTCCGGCCCCGCGCCCGGCGCCGGCGCGCCGCGCTTCGAGGACCTCGACCTCGGCGGCTTCGGCGGCCTCGGGGATCTGTTCTCCTCGATCTTCGGCGAGGGGCGCAAGGAGGCCGGGCGGGAGGAGGCCATCGAGACGACCGTCACGATCCCGTTCCGCGTGGCCATCCTGGGGGGGAAGGTCCCGCTCATCGTCCCCGTGACGGAGCCGTGCCGCGCCTGCGGCGGCTCCGGGGCGGAGCGCGGGGCGAGCATCGCGGTGTGCCAGGAGTGCAAGGGGTCGGGCCAGGTCTCCTTCGGATACGGTTCCTTCGCAGTGAAGCGCCCGTGCCCCTCGTGCCGCGGCAAGGGGCGCATCGCGAGCCAGCGGTGCGGCCATTGCCAGGGAGCGGGCGAGGAGCGTATCGAGAAACGCCTGATGGTGGACGTCCCCCCGGGCACCGACTCGGGGACGCGCATCCGCCTGAAGGGGCAGGGCCCCGCCGGACCGGGCGGCCGGGCCGCGGACCTGCTCGTGGCCTTCCAGGTCGAGCCGGACCGCTTCTTCACGCGCGACGGCCAGGACCTGCTCTGCACCGTGCCGATCAACGTCGCGCAGGCGGCGCTCGGCGCGCGTGTCAAGGTGCGGACCATCGAGGGGAAGCACGTGGTGCTGCGGATCCCGCGGGGCACGCAGCCCGGTCGGAAGTTCCGCATCAAGGGACAGGGGATCGAGAAGCACGGCACGCGCGGCGACCAGCTCGTGGAGATCGCCGTGCACATCCCGCAGCACCTCACGCCGGAGCAGGAAGCGCAGCTCAAGGCCTTCGCCGACGCCGCCGGCCTTCCCTACTAGGCCGGCCGGCACGAGACAGCCCCCGCGACCGACACTCCGGTGAGCGGGGGCTGTGAGGATACTTCTTCCGACGGATCAGTTCCGGCGATCGGCATATGGGATCGCACGGCGTCCGCTCGTCGGCTGCCGTTCGTCACCGGGTTTCGTGCGACCCCGGAGGAGGCCGGGCGCGTGCGGCCGGTGACAGCGAGCGAACCGATGCGTCGGCGGCGGATCGAGCGCCGGCCCCTCCTTCAGGGGGCGTATCCCGCACCGGCCACCCTTTGGGCGGCCGTGGGGACGGTATCACGGCGCATGTGAAGAAAGCATGAAGTGCGCATGAAACCACCTGCAACGCGCTTGCCGACCCCCGGGGCGCGCGTATCGTTAGGTGGATCGTCGGTGCGCGGTCGGCCTCCGGACTCGGAGCCGTGATGAAGATCCCGCAGCTGATCCTCCGCCAGCTCTACACCTTCGGCTCCCTCGAGACGACGGGAGACGGGTTCGGGTTCAGCCTCAAGAACCGGCTCAGCGACGCCACCGTGACGCGCATCCACGCGCTGCGCATCAACGGTGAGGACGTGCCGCTGGAGCAGGTGGACCTGGACGTGGCCGGCGGCGCGCCGCGCCGCGCGACCGACGTCTCCAGCATGCAGCCCGTCCCCTTCCCGCTGCGGCAGACCGCGCGCGTCATCACGCACGCGGGGCCGCTCGGCCTGGGCACCCACCAGATCCACCTCGCCTTCGAGGCGACGCCGTTCGGGCTCCTCGCCTTCACCGTGACCGATGCGGTCGGGCCGCGCGAGCCGGGCGGCCCGCGCATTCCGCATGTCCGAGACGGCGACGACTACACCGCCGCGATGGTCGCCTCGCGCCGCCGCTTCGTCGAGGAGGCGACCGGCGTCCCGTTGACGCACGTCCCGCGCTTCTCGTTCGACCCGGCGGCCGTGCGCGGCAACGTCGAGAACTTCACGGGCGCGGCCCAGGTGCCGATCGGCTTCGCGGGGCCGCTGCGCGTCAACGGCGAGCACGCGCGGGGGGAGTTCCTCATCCCGCTGGCGACCACCGAGGGCACGCTGGTGGCCTCGTACAACCGCGGCATGAAGCTCATCAACCTCTGCGGCGGCGTGACCACGACGATCGCCGACGACTGCATGCAGCGCGCCCCGGTCTTCATCTTCGACTCGGCGCGGGAGGCCCGGG
>CAYLJK010000117.1:0-7001 GCA_964383975.1 uncultured Gemmatimonadales bacterium
GTTCACCGTCGTCTTCCTGGTGCTCGCCGCCCAGTTCCTCCGGCTCCAGGTGTTGCAGCACGGCCAGTTCGCGCTCCGCTCGGAGTCGAACCGCCTGCGTCCCGTGCCGCAGCTGGCGCCGCGCGGGCTCATCCTCGACCGGCACGGGCGTGTCCTCGCCGAGAACGTCCCCGGCTACGCCGTGCTGCTCGTGGCGCACAACGCCGACTCGCTGCGCGCGATGCTGCGGGGCCTCGAGCCGCTGGTGACGCTGGACGCCGAGGCGGAGGCGCGCGTCGTCGCGCGCTACCGGAAGATGCCCTACGAGCCGGTGCTGGTCGTGAACGACGCCCCGTTCGCGCTGGTGAGCGCGCTCGAGGAGCGCCGCTCGACGCTGCCCGGGCTGGTGATCCAGACCGAGCCGAAGCGCGCCTATCCGGACAGCAGCGCGGTGGCCCACCTCGTCGGCTACGTCGGCGAGGTGACGGAGGCCGAGCTGGCGGGCGCGTTCCAGGGGCGGCGGCCCGGCGCCATCGTGGGCAAGGTCGGCCTCGAGCGGGAGTACGAGGCCTCGCTCGCCGGCAGCGACGGCATGCGGTTCGTCGAGGTGGACGCGCTCGGCCGGGTCGTGCGGGAGGAGGGCGCGCCGGCGCTCGCCGCCGTGCCGGGCCACGTCCTGCGCACGACCATTGACCTCGACCTGCAACGGTTCGTGGACTCGATCTGGCCGCGGCAGTACCGCGGGGCGATGGTGGCGATGGACCCGCGCTCCGGGGCCATCCTCGCGCTGGCCTCCTACCCGTCGTTCGACCCGAACGCGTTCGTCGGCGGCATCCCGCCGGAGCTGTGGACGCAGCTCACGAGCGACCCGGCGCGACCGCTGCTCAACCGCGCCATCGCGGCGCGCTACCCGCCCGCCTCGACCTTCAAGCTCGCGACCGCGCTGATGGGCCTGGAGCGCGGGATCGTGCGGTTCGACTCGCACATGCCGCAACCCTGCCGCGGCGGGATGCAGTTCGGGAACCGCTACTTCCGCTGCTGGAAGGCCGAGGGACACGGCTCGCTCGACCTCATCGGCGCCATCGCCTCCTCCTGCGACGTGTACTTCTACCAGCTCGGCCTGCGGCTCGGCGTCGCGCATATGCTGGAGGACGGGGTGCGGCTCGGCTTCCGGTCCCAGAGCGGCGTGGACCTGCCGGGGGAGCTGGCATCGTCGTACCCGGCCTCTCCGGAGTACTACGACCGGATCTACGGCCGTGGACGGTGGACGCAGGCCGCCGCCCTGAACCTGTCCATCGGCCAGGGGGAGAACGCGCAGACGCTGCTCAACATGGTCCGCTTCTACGCGGCGCTGGGCAGCGGCGGCCACGTGCCGACACCCTTCGTGGTGCGGCCGCGCCGCGAGCCACCGCCGCCGGTCGCCCTGCCGGAGAGCACGTTCCTCGGCGTGCGGCAGTCGCTCATCGCGGTGGTGGAGCGCGGTACGGCCCGCGGCGCGCGGCTGGCGAGCCTGCACCTGGCGGGGAAGACGGGTACCGCGCAGAACCCGCACGGCGCCGACCACGGATGGTTCATCGCCTTCGCGCCGGCCGAGGCACCGCGGATCGTCGTCGGGGGCGTCTTCGAATTCGGTCTCCACGGCACGACGGTCGCCCCGTACGTGGCGCGCGTGGTTGAACGGTACCTGCTCGGCCCTGACTCCTCGCGCGGCTTGGCGGAAGCGCTGCCGCTGCGCATCCCGCTGGACTCGGCGCCGCGCCCGGAGCCGCTCGACAGCCCCACCCCCGCCCAGACACGGCCCCGCGCCGCGGGGACAGCGCCGTGACGCGCGCCGGGCTGGACCGCCCGCTCGTTGTCGTGACCGGCCTGCTGGTCGCGTACGGTCTCCTGGTGCTCTACTCGGCCGGCCAGACCGATGTGCCGACGGCGGTCTCCACCGTCTGGCAGCGGCAGCTCGTCTGGCTGGCCGCGGGTCTCGTCGGGGCGGCGGTGGTGATGCGCATCTCGCCGCGGCTGCTGGAGTGGACCGCGCCGGCGCTCTACGCGGCCGGGCTGCTCATCCTGCTGGTCACCCTCGCCATCGGCACGGGCGCCGGCACCGCGGCCTCGTCGCGGTCGTGGCTCACCATCGGCGGCATCCGCCTCGGGCAACCGGCCGAGCTGGCGAAGCTCACCACCATCCTGATGCTCGCGCGCTGGCTCGCGGCCCAGCGGGTGCCGCCGGACACGCTGCGCGCCCTGCTCATCCCCGTCCTCATCGCCGCCCTCCCCGCCGGCCTCGTGATGCTCCAGCCGGACCTGGGCAGCGCGCTCGTCTTCGCGGGTATCCTCTTCACCATGCTGTTCTGGGCCGGGGTGCGGGTCCGGCTGCTGGTGATGCTCGCCTCGCCCATCCTCTCGCTGGTGCTCGCCTTCTCGCCGTGGTCGTGGGGGGCGTGGGTCTTCCTGCTGGGCGGGCTGCTCATCGCGTGGCGCCCGTTCGTGTGGGAAGGACTCACCGTGATGGCCGCGAACCTCGGGATGGGGATCATCGCGCTCCCCCTCTGGCAGAACCTCGCCTCGTACCAGCAGAACCGGCTCATCTCGTTCCTGAACCCGGAGCTGGACCCGCGCGCGACCGGCTGGCACATCATCCAGTCGAAGATCGCCATCGGCAGCGGCGGGCTGCTCGGCAAGGGGTTCACCCAGGGCTCCCAGAAGCGCCTCGCGTTCCTGCCGGCCCAGCATACGGACTTCATCTTCTCCGTCGTGGGGGAGGAGCTGGGCTTCATCGGGATCCTCGCGGCCCTGGCCCTCTTCCTCGTGCTGCTGGCCGTGCTCATCCGCGTCGCCCGGCGCTGTCCGGACCCGTTCGGGGGCCTGGTCGCCTTCGGCGTGGTGGGGCTGTTCTTCACGCACATCTTCGAGAACGTGGGGATGACGGCGAATGTGATGCCGATCACTGGGATCCCGCTGCCATTCTTCTCGTACGGGGGGTCGTTCCTGCTGACGTGCATGTTGGCTATCGGGTTGTGCCTCAGGCTGGCGAGGGAGGGGAGGGAGTTGGGATATGGGGGATAGGGGAGTGAGGGGAGTGATTGGGAGCGAGGGGGGTGAGGAGCTGTTCGAACTGCTTGTCCGGCAGCAGGTTACGGCCATCCCCTAGCGTTCCTCCTCAAGGCCCCTCCATAATACCCGCTTCCTCGACGAGGCCCTCCGGCCTCCAGCGTCCCTTCTGGCCCGGACCCGTGCATGGCCTGGTTCCGCAAAGAGCGGAAGCCCCGGACAACGCGTGAACGACTCGAGATCCCCGCCGACGTCTGGGAGAAGTGTGACGAGTGCGGGCACGTGGACGTGCGGGAGCGGTTCGCGAAGCACCTCGAGGTCTGCCCGGCGTGCGGGTACCACCGCCGTATCGAGGCGGAGGACTACCTCGTCCTGCTGACGGACTCCGGGAGCTTCGAGCGGCAGGCCGGGTCGCTGCGATCGGTGGACGCCCTCGGGTTCGAGGCCTACCCCGAGCGGCTGGAGACGGCGCACCGGAAGGCCGGCACCGACGACGCGGTGATCACCGGGCGCGCACGGCTCGACGGGATCCCGGTGGCCCTGGCCGTCATGAACTTCAGGTTCATGGGCGGCTCGATGGGGTCGGTGGTGGGCGAGAAGATCGCGCGGCTGGGCCGCAGCGCGCTCCGGGAACGGCTGCCGCTGATCATTGTATCGGCCTCGGGGGGGGCGCGGATGCAGGAGGGGGTTCTCTCGCTGATGCAGTTGGCGAAGACGTCGGTGGTCATCGCCCAACTGCGGGAGGCGGGGATCCCGTTCCTCTCGATCGTGACCAACCCGACGACCGGGGGCGTGTTGGCATCCTACGCGATGCAGGGCGACGTGATCATCGCGGAGCCGGGCGCGGTGGTGGGGTTCGCGGGTCCGCGGGTCATCAAGCAGACGATCGGGCAGGACCTGCCGCAGGGGTTCCAGACCGCGGAGTTCCTTCTCGAGCACGGGATGGTGGACGTCGTGGTCCCGCGCGGGCGGCTGCGACAGACGACGAGCCGCCTGCTGCGGATGCTCCTGAACGCTCCGGCCCTCGAGGACGCCTCCTGACGATTCGCAGCTTCGACGACGCTTGTCGTTTCCTGTTTCCTCGCACAACCGGCGGCATCAAGTGGGGGCTCGACACGACGCGGGCCCTGTGCGCCGCGCTCGGCGATCCGCACCGCCACCAGGCCGTGGTGCACATCGGCGGGACGAACGGGAAGGGGAGCACGGCCGCGTTCCTGGCCTCCATGCTGCGGGCGAGCGGCCTCCGGGTGGGGCTGTACACCTCGCCGCATCTGGTCTCGTGGTGCGAGCGGGTACAGGTGGACGGCGTGCCGATCGCGGAGGACGCGGCGGCGGCGTGGACGGCGCGGCTGGAGGCCCTCGCCGTGGAGCGCGGCGCGTCGTTCTTCGAGATCACGACCGCCGTGGCCTTCGCCGACTTCGCCGCGCGCGGGGTGGAGATCGCGGTCGTCGAGGTGGGGCTCGGCGGGCGGCTGGACGCCACCAACGTGGTCGAGCCCCTCGCGTGCGGGGTGACGCGCATCGCGCTCGAGCACTTGGAGTACCTCGGCTCCACGGTGGAGGCGATCGCGCGGGAGAAGGCGGGGATCGCGAAGCCCGGCGTGCCGTTCCTCACGACGGAGCCGGACGACGCCGTCGCGGCCGTGCTCCTCGCGGAGGCGCGGGCGCGGGGGGCGGACATCGCGCGGGTGCCGCCGTCGCTGGTCCCGCCGCGGGCGCTGGGATTGGCCGGGCCCCACCAGAGTGCGAACGCCGCCCTGGCGGTGGCGCTCGCGGAGCGGCTCCCGCCACTCTTGCGGCCGGACGAGGACGCGATCGCGGCGGGCCTTGCGTCCGCGCGGCTTCCCGGGCGGTTCGACCGCCGCGGGCGGTGGCTCTTCGATGTCGCGCACAATCCGGACGGCATCGCGGCGCTGGTTGCGGCGTTGCGGGCCGCGCCGCCGCCCCGGCCGCTGTGGGCGGTGGTGGCCGTGCTGCGGGACAAGGCGTGGCGGGAGATGCTGGCGCTGCTGGCGCCGGCGGTGGACGGGATCGTCGTGACGCGCGCGCCGAGTGCCCCGAAGGAGCGGGCGTGGGAGTTGGATGAGGTGACGGGGGAGGCGAGGAGGGGTAGGGAGGGGAGTGAGGGGGTCGTGGCGGTACCGGAGATGCGGGAGGCGCTGCGTGTTGCGCGGAAGCGGGCCGCGACGGTGCTCGTCACCGGATCCTTTCACACCGTCGGCGACGCGATGACGATGCTCGGCGTGGACGCGTCGCACTGACGCCGGCGGTGGCGCAAGTCGTTCTCGCGTCGGCGCTTCCATGCGTCGCGCCGGCCCGGTAGATTCCCGCGATGCGATTCGCCGCCCTCCCCGGATTCCGCGACGTCTATCCTGACCAGTTCGCCCGCCGCCGCCGCATCGTGGACGCGTGGCGGAGCGTGGCGACGCGGTTCGGCTTCGAGGAGTACGATGGCCCGCCGCTGGAGCCGCTGGAGCTGTACACCGCGAAGAGCGGCGAGGAGATCGTCGGTCAGCTCTACAGCTTCGCCGACAAGGGCGGGCGCCAGGTGGCGCTGCGACCGGAAATGACGCCGACGCTGGCGCGGATGATCGCGGCGCGGGCCGGACAGCTGCGCAAGCCCATCCGCTGGTTCAGCATCCCCCAGCTGTTCCGCTACGAGCGGCAGCAGCGCGGGCGGCTGCGCGAGCACCTCCAGCTCAACGTGGACATCGCGGGCGAGCCCGGCCCGGCGGCGGACGGCGAGGTGATCGCCGTGGCCGTCGCGATCATGCAGGAGCTGGGTCTCACCCCGGCGGACGTCGGGGTGCGGGTCTCGGACCGTCGCATCCTCGACCACGTGCTGCGGCGCGAGGGCGTTCGGGCCGAGGAGATGGGCGGCGTGTTCGCGGCGCTCGACAAGCTCGACCGGTCGCGCGAGGCGGCGCCGGCGCTGGCCGCGGCGGCCCTGGGGAACGATACCGCGCGGGCCGACGCGGTCCTCGCCGTGGTGGACGCGCTGGGCGGCGGGGGCGTGCTGGTGCGGGACGAGGTCAGCGAGGATCTGTTCGCCTGCGAGGAGCACGTCCACCGACTGGGTCTGGGCGACTACTTCGTGCGCGACCTGCGCATCGTCCGCGGGCTGGCGTACTACACCGGCATCGTCTTCGAGCTGTTCGACGCGCAGCGGAGCCTGCGCGCCATCTGCGGCGGCGGCCGCTACGACCAGCTGGTCGAGCAGCTGGGCGGGCCGTCGCTGCCGTGCGTGGGATTCGGCATGGGGGACGTGGTGCTGGGCGAGCTGCTCGCGGACCGGGAGGGGCCGGCCGCCGCGGCGCGCGCGCTCGACATCTTCGTGGCGACGGTGACCGAGGCGGAGGTCCCGGAGGGGCTGCGGCTCGCGCAGGCCCTGCGCGGCCGCGGGTACCGCGTCGAGTACGCACTGAGGAGGCAGGCGCTGGGCCGGCAGCTGGAGCTGGCGAACGCGCGCGGGGCGCGCTGGGCGGTGGTGCTGGGTCCGGATGAGCGGGCCGCCGGCGTGGCGGTGGTGCGCGCGCTGGGTGCGGGGTCGGAGGAGCGGGTGCCGCTGGCCGTGTTGGCGCGGGACTATGTGTTCGGGGAGGGGTCGTGAGCAGCGGGACGGGGATCACGCCGCGCGCGCGGGACTTCGCCGCGTGGTACAACGACGCGATCATGCGGGCCGAGCTGGCCGACTATTCGCCGGTGCGCGGCTGCATGGTCATCCGCCCCAACGGCTACGCCATCTGGGAGCAGATGCAGCGCGCCCTGGACGACATGTTCAAGGCGACCGGCCACGTCAACGCCTACTTCCCGCTGTTCATCCCGCAGTCGTTCCTCGCGAAGGAGGCCGAGCACGTCGAGGGGTTCGCCCCGGAGACGGCGGTCGTCACGCACGGCGGCGGCAAGGTGCTGGAGGAGCCGCTGGTGGTGCGGCCCACGAGCGAGACGATCATCTATGCGATGTACGCGAAGTGGAT
>CAYLJK010000117.1:7011-7535 GCA_964383975.1 uncultured Gemmatimonadales bacterium
CTGGCCGTGGTCACCCACGGCGGCGGCGAGGAACTGGAAGAAGCGCTGGTCGTACGTCCCACTTCGGAGACCATCATCGGCCACTCATATGCCCGCTGGATCCAGTCGTACCGCGACCTGCCGGTGCTGATCAACCAGTGGGCCAACGTGGTCCGCTGGGAGATGCGCACGCGGCTGTTCCTGCGCACGACCGAGTTCCTCTGGCAGGAGGGCCACACCGCGCACGCGACCGAGGAGGACGCCGAGCGCGAGACGCGGCTCATCCTCGGCGTGTACCGGCGCTTCGCGGAGGAGTGGATGGCGATGCCGGTGATCACCGGCCTGAAGACGGAGAGTGAGAAGTTCGCGGGGGCGCTGCGGACCTACGCCATCGAGGCCCTGATGCAGGACAACAAGGGGCTCCAGGCGGGGACGTCGCACAACCTCGGGCAGAACTTCGCGAGAGCCTTCGGGGTGCAGTACCAGACGGCGGATGGCGGCCTGGAGCATGTCTGGAACACCTCCTGGGGCGTGTCCACGCGGCT
>CAYLJK010000118.1:0-7414 GCA_964383975.1 uncultured Gemmatimonadales bacterium
GCGAAGGCCGGCCATGACCAGCAGGTTCTCGGCGATCGCCTCCGCCTGGCCCCGCTCCTCGGCGCCGATGCCGGGATAGGCGCCCGGCGTGTCGATGAGCGTCACCACGGGGAGATGGAAGCGTTCGGCGAGCTTCATGAGCCGGAGCGCCTTCCGGTAGCCCTCGGGGTGCGGCATCCCGAAGTTGCGCTTCAGGTTCTCCTTGGTGTCCCGGCCCTTCTGCTGGCCGATGACGACGAGCGATCGCCCTTCGAAGCGGGCGGTGCCGGCGACGATCGCCGGGTCGTCGCGGAACAGCCGGTCGCCGTGCAGCTCGACGAAATCGGTGAACAGGGTGGTGAGGTAGTCGAGCGTGTAGGGGCGCCGGGGATGCCGGGCGACCTGGACGCGCTGGTACGGCGTGAGCCGGCGGTAGATGTCCGCGCGCAGCTCGGCCAGCTTCTCCTCGAGCGGGGCGATCTCGCGCGCGACGTCGAGCGACCGGTGCTCGGCCAGCCGCCGCAGCTCGGCGATCTGCCGCTCGAGCTCGGCGATGGGCTTCTCGAAGTCCAACGCGAAGGCCGATCCCATGCTCACCCCATCCTGACGAGTGCGACCGCGCCGGCGCCGACGAGCTCGCGCAGGCCGGCCAGGAGTTCGTCGTCCACCGTCACCTGGAGGCCGCGCGAGCGGAAGCGGGCCGTGCCGCCGCCATTGCCGTCCTGCCACTCCACCACCACGGGCGCGGGGCCCGGGTGGGCGCGGCACAGGGCGGCCACCGCCTTCGGCACGTCGCCGCCCAGGCCGTCGCGCGCGCTCCAGCGCAATGCCACGCCGACGCGCCCGCTGGCGCGCAGGTCCCGCAGCGGCTGGGCATCCTCGACGATGAAGGGCGCCTCCTCCTCGCCGCGGTCCCGCTGGGAGTAGCCGCCGCTGACGAGGTATGCGCCGTCCTGCTCGATCGTCCGGCCGATCCGCTTCCACGCCTCGGGGAAGACCAGCGCCTCCGCGGAGCCGTGGAAGTCCTCGAGCGTCAGCTTGGCCCATTCGGCGCCGGTGCGCCGCGCGGTCTGGCGCCGGATCCCGGTGACGACGGCCGCCACCTGGATCGGTCCATCCATCCACTGCCCGAGGTCCGCGGTGGTGTGGGTGCCGAAGAGCCGCACCTCCTCCGCGAACCGGCTGAGGGGGTGGCCGGACACAAAGAATCCCACCAGTTCCTTCTCGCGCGCAAGGCGCTCGGCCTCGGTCCACTCGGGGACGGCGGGGAGCGGGGCGCGGGGAGCGGGGTGCGAGGGGCCGGCGTCGCTGAAGAGGGTAGCCTGGCCGGCGGCCGCCTCGGACTGCTGGAGCGACACCTCGGCCACCAGCCGGTCGAGGGCCGCGAAGAGCTGCGCCCGGTGGCCGCCGAGGCCGTCGCAGGCGCCGGAGGAGACGAGCGCCTCGAGCACGCGCTTGTTGCAGACGCGCAGGTCGATGCGCGCGGCGAGGTCCTGGAGCGACGAGAACGGCGCCCGGGCGCGCGCGGCGAGGATCGAGTCGGCGGCGCTGCGGCCCACGTTGCGGATGGCCCCCAGGCCGAAGCGGATGCGCCGGTCGCCGACCACCGTGAAGTGCCAGCCCGACTCGTTCACATCCGGCGGGAGCAGCTCGAGGCCCGCCGCGCGGCACGCGCCGATGTACTTCGAGACGGTCTTCGCGTCGCCGATCGAGCAGGAGAGCAGCGCGGCCATGAACTCGGCCGGGTAGTGCGCCTTGAGCCACGCCGTCTGGTAGGAGAGAACCGAGTAGGCGACCGCGTGCGACTTGTTGAAGCCGTAGCGGCCGAAGGTCTCGATCTGGCCGGCCAGCTCCTCGATGACCTTGCGCGGATGGCCGCGCTCCACGCACCGCGTGACGAAGCGCCCGAGCTCCTCGCGGATCAGCTCGGCCTTCTTCTTCCCCACCGCCTTGCGGAGCACGTCCGCCTCGGCGAGCGAGTAGCCCGCGAGCACGTTCGCGATCCGCATCACCTGCTCCTGGTACACGATGACGCCGAAGGTCGGCGCCAGGATGTCGCGCAGCGCGGGCAGGGGGTAGCGGACCGGTTCCTCGCCGCGCTTGCGGCGGATGTAGACCAGGTGCATCCCGTTGTCGAGCGGGCCGGGCCGCACCAGCGCGTTGGTCGCGACCAGGTCGTCGAACCGGTCGCAGCGCATGCGGACCAGGGCGTCGGTCGCGAGCGACGACTCGAACTGGAAGACGCCCGCCGTCTGGCCGTCGCGCAGGAGGCAGAAGGTCTCCGGGTCGTCGAGGGGGAGCGCGTCGAGGTCGATGCGCACGCCGTGCCGCTCGGCGACGGCGTCCACGGCGCGGCGCAGCACGGTCAGGGTCGTCAGGCCGAGGAAGTCCATCTTCAGCATCCCGACCTTCTCGAGCCCGACCATGTCGTACTGGGTGATGATCGCGTCGTCGGCGGCGCCGGCGCCCGTGCCGCGGCCAGGCATCGTGCACACCGGCACATGGTCGGTGAGCGGGCCCGGCGCGATCACGACGCCGGCGGCGTGCACCGAGATGTGCCGCGCCATCCCCTCGATGGCGCTCGCGTACTGCACCAGCTGCTGGTAGACGGGCTGCTGGCCGATCTGGTCCCGGAGCTCGGCCACCTGCTCGACCGCCTCGCGGAGCGGGACGTACGGCTGCCCGGGGTTGCTCGGGATGAGCTTGGTGAGCCGGTCGGCGTCCCCGGGGCTGACGCCGAGGACGCGCGCCACGTCCTTGACCGCGGCGCGGGCCTTCATCGTCCCGAAGGTGACGATCTGCCCGACGGAGTCGCGGCCGTAGCGCTCGCGGACGTACTCGATCACCTCGCCGCGGCGCTCCTCGCAGAAGTCCACGTCGATGTCGGGCGGCGAGATGCGTTCGGGGTTGAGGAACCGCTCGAAGAGCAGGTCGAACGGGAGCGGGTCCACGTTGGTGATGCCGAGCGCGTAGGCGACCATCGAGCCGGCGGCGGAGCCGCGGCCCGGCCCGACGGGGATGTCGTGCTCGCGGGCCCAGCGGATGAAGTCGGAGACGATCAGGAAGTAGCCCGCGTAGCCGACCTTGGTGATGACGCCGAGCTCGTAATCGAGCCGCTCGCGGACGGCGGGCGGCAGCGTATCGCCGTAGCGCCGGCGCGCGCCCTCCTCGGCCAGGCGGACGAGCAGGTCCGCCTCGGTGGTGTCCTCGGGAAGCGGGAAGGCGGGGAGGAAGTACCGCTTCTCGAAGTCGAACTCGCAGCGGTCGGCGATCGCCTGCGTGTTGGCGAAGACGTCGTCACGTCCGGGGAAGAGGCGGCGCATCTCCGCCTCCGACTTCACGTAGCTCTCCGTGCCCTCGAACCGGAACCGCTTCGGGTCGTTGAGATCCTTGCCCGTGCCGATGGCCAGGAGGACGTCGTGTGCGGCGGCATCCTCGCGCCGCAGGTAGTGCGCGTCGTTGGTGGCGACGACCCCGAGGCCGAGATCCGCGGCGAGGCGGAAGACGCCCGCCTGGACGGTCTTCTCCTCGGCGAGCCCGTGGTCCTGCACCTCGAGCCAGTAGTTCCCCGCGCCGAAGAGCGCGGCGTGCCAGGCGGCGGCCTCGCGGGCGCGGTCGTAGTTCCCCTGGCGTAGCCACAGCGCGACCTCGCCGGTGAGGCACGCCGAGAGACAGACCAGGCCCTCGTGGTGCCGTTCGAGCGTCTCGCGGTCCACGCGGGGCCGCCGGTAGTAACCCTCGGTGTAGCCGATGGAGGTCAGCTTCACGAGGTTCCGGTAGCCGGTACGGTCGCGGGCCAGGAGCACGAGGTGGCTATAGGGCCCGGGCGCGTCGGCCGGTTTCTCCCGCGCGTGCCGTGGCCCGAAGGCGACGTACGCCTCGCAGCCGATGATGGGCCGGAGTCCCGCCGCCCGGGCCTGCTCATGGAAGGTCCAGGCGCCGAAGAGGTTACCGTGGTCCGTGATGGCGAGGCTGTCCATCCCCAGTTCCCGGACTCTCGCGATCAGGTCGGGGATGCGGTTGGCGCCGTCGAGGAGCGAGTACTCGGAATGGGTGTGGAGGTGTACGAAGGCCATCGGTTCTGGCGGCAAGCTACCCCGTGACGGACGTCCTTGACAACCCCGACGCCGCGGCCCGAGGCTTCGGCATACCCCCAGGGAGGCGTTGTGCGCGAACGGCTTGTCCGGACAGTACTTGGGTTCACTCTCGGCGCCGTCGTCGCGGCGTGCGGCAGCGGTACCGAGCCCGTCACGGTGACGGCGGAGGTGGACCTGGCGCCCGGCGAGGCGACGCTCCTGTCGGGGGATGCCATCGCCGGCGCCGTCCTGTTCCCGGCGGCGGGACCGGCGGGGGCCGAGTACCTGGCCGTGGCGCAGCTGGCGACGGGGCGGGCGGACTTCTCGACGGCGTTCAGCTTCGCGGGACACGCAAGCGTGCAGCGGCCCCTGACCGCGGCGCTGCGGCGCCGCGGGCCGACGGTCGCGGACCGCTTCGACGCGATGCTGCGGCAGCGGGAGGCCGTGCTCGCGCGCGAGGCGTGGCGCCATGCCGGCCTGCGCGCGCCGGCGGTCCGCGCGGCGGCACCGCCGGCGCTGGGGAGCCAGCGCACGTTCAAGGTGTGCGCCAACCTCGCGTGCAGCACCACGACGAACGTCAGCGCCACGGCGCTCTTCGTCGGCCAGCAGGCGGCGATCTACGTGGACGACGCGGCGCCCGCCGGCGGCTTTGGCAGCGGTGACCTGGCCGCGCTCGGCGCGCTGTTCGACGACGACCTGCACCCGATCAACCGGGCGGCGTTCGGGGCTGAGTCGGACATCGACGCGAACGGCGTGGTGATCGTCCTGCTCACGAAGCAGATCAACGCGCTCGTCCCGAAGCCCGACTGCAACGAGGCGTTCATCACGGGGTACTTCTTCGGCGGCGACATCGCCCCCGGCTTCGCCACGCAGTACAACAACGGCGAGGTGTTCTACGGGCTCGTGCCGGATCCGGGCGGCACGGTGTCGTGCGCCTACTCCACGACGTTCGTGAAGCGGGTGCTGCCGATCACGTTCATCCACGAGTTCCAGCACATGATCTCGTTCAACCAGCACGTGCTGGTGCGCGGCGGCGCGGCGGAAACGTTGTGGCTGAACGAGGCGCTGTCCCATGTCGCGGAGGAGCTGGCCGGGCTGCACTTCGACAGCCTGAACGACGACACCACGGCGTCGCGGTTCCTGATCGGGAACCTGTACAACCTTTACTCGTACCTCCTGGACCCGCCGGCGCAGGCGGTGATCTCGGAGGAGCCGCCCGGCTCCCTCGAGATGCGTGGAGCGGCGTGGTCGCTGGTGCGCTACGCCGTGGACCGGGTGGGTCCGACGCTCACGCAGGCGCTGGTCCAGACCTCGGACGTCGGGGTCCTGAACCTCCAGGCCGCCGCTCAGCTCCCGTTCGAGACGCTGCTCGGCCACTGGGTACTGGCGCTGTACCTGCACGACCTGCCGGGCCTCTCCGCGCCGCCGGAGCTGACGTTCGATTTCTGGAAGCTGCGGACCGTGTACGCATCGCTGCACGACCAGAGCCCGCAGGACTTCCCGCTCGCCTTCCCGCTCGTCCCCGACGCGGGGATCGGCGGGAGCGTCGGCATCACGGGCACGCTGCGCGCCGGTTCGGGGGCTTTCCTCGCGCCGGAGCAGACGGCGAACGGTCCGGCGTTCCAGCTGCTTTTCCGGGGCGCCGGTGGCGCGGCGCTGCCGCCGCAGGGGGGCGGACAGCTCGCGGTGGCGCGCATCCGCTGAACCCCCGGCTGCTGACCGTGGTGGCGGCGGCCGCGCTCGCCGCCGCTCCCGCCGCCGCCCAGGGAACGGGCGGCACGGGCCTGCTTCTGGATCTGCCGCCGTCGGCGCGCGCCGTCGCACTCGGCGGTGCGTACGCGGCCCTGGTCGGTGACGAGGGCACGATGTTCGTGAACCCCGCGGCGCTCGCCGCGGTGCGGCGCCTGGCGGTGGGGTTCAGCCAGGAGGAGGGTCTCTCCGGGGCCGACCTGACGACGGCGGCGGTGGCGGTGCGCATCGGCCGGTTCGACCTGGCCCTGGGCGGGATGTTCCTCGATCTCGCCCGGGACAGCGGCCTCATCGCGCCGCTCCCGATCCCGGCGACGGGCGAGGGAGTCACGGGCTACCACGCGCTGGCGGTCGGCGCCGCGGCGTGGCGCCGCGGCGTCTTGTCGTTCGGGGTTAGTGTGAAGGGGCTGCGCGAGGTGGCCGACAGCGCGAGGGTGGAGGTCCGGCGGCTGAACGGCGTGACGGGGGACGCCGGTCTGGCCATCACGTTCTTCGACATCGCGGCGTTCGGCGTCGCCGTGCAGAACGTGGCCGGTCGGCTCTCGGCCAGCGATGGGACCCGGCCGCCCCTGCCGCGGACGACGCGCGCCGGTCTCACGCTGAACATCGTGGACCCGCAGGGGCCGACGCGCCTGCTCACGGTCACCGAGTACGTGGCGCCAGCGCGCGGTGACGCGTACTGGGTGCTGGGGGTGGAGGGGGGCGTGGCCTGGCGCGGGATCGGCGTGGTGGGCCGCGCGAGCTACGCGGCCGGGCGCCAGCCGGGGGACCGCAGCCGCGCGGCGTATGGAGCGGGGATCCTGCTCCGGAGCCTGCGCTTCGACTGGGCCGCGCAGCCGGCGGAGGCCGCGGGTCCCACGGTGCACCGGCTCGGGCTGCGGGTCGTGCCGTGAGGATGCGGCGGGTCGTCCGCGCGATCGCGGTGGTCGGCGCGGCGCTCGTCCTGTTCCTTGGCGTGGCGTGGCTCGCGAACGCCGACGTCCGGTACCTGGTCCGCGCCGGGGTCGAGGAGGCGCGCATCCTGTGGCGGCGGCGGCCGATCGCCGAGCTGGTCGCCGACCCGGGCGTGGACCCCGCGGTGCGCGCGAAGCTCCTGCTCGTCCTGGCGGCGCGCAGCTGGGCGGCCGATTCGCTCGGGCTCGCGGCGGGCGGCACGTTCCGGGCCTACACCGCGCTGGAGCGGGACACGCTGGTGCTGGTGCTGTCGGCCGCGCACGGCGACCGGCTGGCGCCGTACACGTGGACCTACCCGATCGTGGGTCGCGTGCCGTACAAGGGCTACTTCGACTTCGCGCGGGCGCTGCGCGAGGCGCGCACGCTGGAGCGCGCGGGGATGGATGTGTACGTGCGGCCCGCGTCGGCGTTCTCGACGCTCGGATGGTTCGACGACCCGCTCCTGTCCACGACGCTCCGCGGCGACTCGGTGGAGATCGCGGCGACGGTCATCCACGAGCTGACCCACAATACGATCTACGTCCGGGGGCACGCCGACTACAACGAGTCGTTCGCGACCTTCGTGGGGTACCGCGGGGCCGAGGCGTTCTTCCGCTCGCGCGGCGACGAGGGGAACGCCGCCCGCGCGGCGGCGCGCGCGCGCGACGAGCTGCGGC
>CAYLJK010000119.1:0-7072 GCA_964383975.1 uncultured Gemmatimonadales bacterium
ACGGCCAACCTCCAGCATCCGCACATCCTGCCGTTGCACGACTCGGGGGAGGCGGACGGGCTGGTTTTCTACGTCATGCCGTATGTGGAAGGGGAGTCGCTGCGCGACCGGCTGAACCGGGAGAAGCAGCTGCCGGTGGAGGAGGCGGTGCGGATCGCGCGGGAGGTGGCCGACGCGCTGGAGTACGCGCACCGGAAGGGGATCGTGCACCGGGACATCAAGCCGGAGAACATCCTGCTGCACGGGGGCCACGCGATGGTCGCCGACTTCGGGATTGCGCTCGCCGCGAGCCGGAGTGAGGGCGGGACGCGGATGACCGAGACGGGGATGAGCCTCGGCACGCCGCACTACATGGCCCCGGAACAGGCCATGGGCGAACGCGAGATCACCGCCAAGGCCGACATCTACGCGCTGGGCTGTGTGCTGTACGAGATGCTGACGGCCGAGCCCCCGTTCGTGGGGGCGACGGCGCAGGCGATCATCGCGCGGGTGATGACGGAGGAGCCGCGCAGCCTGACGCTGCAGCGGCGGACGATCCCAGCCCACGTCGAGGCGGCGGTCCGGACCGCGTTGGAGAAGCTGCCGGCCGACCGCTTCGCCACGGCCTCGGAGTTCGCGGCGGCGCTGGGGAACGTGAGCTACGCGTCCGCGGGCACGACCGCCCACGCCGCCACGCTGAGCACACCGACCACCTTGCCGTCAGTCCGTCTGACCGTCCTGCTCCCCTGGCTCCTCTTCCTCGCGGTCGCCGGCGTCCTGGCGTGGCGCGAGCTCCGGGCCCCGGCGCCCGCCGTCCGGCGGCAGCGCGTGGTGCTGCGCGAGACCCCCTTCGGCCCCTCGAACCTGACCCGGTTGGTCAGCATCTCTCCGGACGGCGAGACGATCGTCTTCCGGGACACGATCGGCGGGGTTCCGCAGCTCTGGTCCAAGGAGCGCTCGCGCCTGGAAGCGACCGCGCTCGCCGGCACCACCAATGCGTTCGCCCCAACCTTCTCGCCCGATGGAGAGTGGATCGCCTTCGTGGCCGACAACCGGCTCAAGAAGATCCCCCGGCTCGGCGGGTCGGCGGTGACCCTCGCGGACTCGGCCACCGTCACCACTTGGGTGTCCGTGGCGTGGCTCGAGAACGACACCATTCTCTACAACAGCCAGAGCACCTACCAGCTGCTCGCGGTGCATCAGGACGGCGGCCCCGTCCGTCGGGTGATCGGCGCCGACAGTCTGATGGGACAGCGGGGCGTCGCGTCCATCACCGGGCTGCCCGACGGGCAGGGTGCGCTGATCGGGATGTGCACCGGCGGCTGCACGCAGGTGGACCTGCGCGCGGTGGACCTGGCGACCGGACGGACGAGTGTTCTGGCGGAGGATGCCGTCAAGGGATGGCACACCCGCGACGGGCACGTGGTGTTCGTGCGGCAGGACGGGGGCGTCTTCCGCGCGCCCTTCGATCTCGAGACGCTGACGTTCCGGCGTGCCCCGACGCCCGTGATGCAGGGGGTCCGCACGGTCCCCGGCGTGGCGGACCTGGTGTTGGGCGCCGACGGGACGCTGCTGTACGTCGAAGGGTCCTCCACCATCGCCGGCACGCCCGCCGAGGCCGTCTGGGTGGCGCGCGATGGCGCCGCCACACCCGTGCAGGCGGGATGGTCCTTCATTCCGTCGGTCAATCCGGGCATCGCGCTGTCGCCCGACGGGCGACGCCTCGCTCTGAGCGTGCGGGCGAGCGGTGCGGAGGACATCTGGATCAAGGACCTCGCCGGCGGCCCGATGACCCGGCTCACCTTCGCCGGCAGCAACATCCGCCCGGAATGGACCGCCGACGGGCGCCGTGTGATGTACATCTCGCGTCAGGCGAACGGCAACGAGGACGTCCACATCCGCGCTGCGGACGGCACCGGCGGCGAGCGGAAACTGCTCGACCACGTCAGAACGGTCTTCGAGGTCGTGCGGACGCGGGACACGTCCCGGCTGATCGTGCGCCTGGGCGTGCCGCCAACGCGGGACGTCTTCCTCCTGCAGCAGGGGGACAGCGCGCCCCGTCCCCTCCTGGCGGATGGCTTCGAGGAGGTCTCGCCGGCGCTCTCGCCGGACGGCCGCTGGCTCGCGTACAGCTCCAACGAATCCGGGCGCTACGAGGTGTACGTGCGGCCGTTCCCGGCCGTGGAGCAGGGTCGCTGGCAGGTCTCGCGCGATGGCGGCACCGAGCCGCGCTGGTCGCACAGCGGCCGGGAGCTGTTCTTCCGAGTCGGCGACAACCTGACGGCGGCGACGGTCACGCCCGGTTCCTCCTTCGCCGTCGGCGACGTGCGGACGCTCTTCTCGGTGGCGCCGTTCGTGGGGGGCGCGAACCACCAGTACTACGAGGTGGCGCCCGATGACCGGCGGTTCCTGTTCATCCGGAGCCTCGGTGGCGCGCAGGCCGCCGGGCCGGCGTACGTGACCGTCGTGGATCGCTGGGTGGATGAGCTGCGCGCGGGCGCACGCCGGTGAACCGGGTGATGGACGCGTGAGCGACGCCCTGGCACGCCTCACCGTCGCCCTGGCCGACCGCTACGGCATCGAGCGTGAGCTCGGCGCGGGCGGGATGGCCACCGTATACCTGGCCCAGGACCTCAAGCACCAGCGCCGCGTGGCCGTCAAGGTCCTGCGCCCCGAGCTGTCCGCCATTCTCGGCGGCGAGCGCTTCCTGGCCGAGATCAAGACGACGGCCAACCTCCAGCATCCCCACATCCTGGGCCTCTTCGACTCCGGCAAGGCCGACGGGCTGGTCTTCTACGTGATGCCGTACGTGGAGGGGGAAAGTCTCCGGGACCGGCTCATCCGCGAGCGGCAACTCCCGGTGGACGACGCGGTGCGCATCGCGCGGGAGGTCGCGGGCGCGCTCGACTACGCGCACCGCCACGGCGTGGTGCACCGCGACATCAAGCCGGAGAACATCCTGCTTCACGACGGCAGCGCCCTGGTCGCCGACTTCGGCATCGCGCTCGCGGTGAGCCGCTCCGAGGGCGGTTCCCGGATGACCGAGACCGGCATGAGTCTCGGGACCCCCCACTACATGGCGCCGGAGCAGGCGATGGGGGAGCGCGAGATCACGCCGAAAGCCGACATCTACGCGCTCGGCTGCGTGCTCTACGAGATGCTCGCCGGCGAACCGCCCTTCACCGGGCCCACGGCGCAGGCCATCATCGCGCGGGTGATGACCGAGGAGCCGCGACGCCTCACCCTCCAGCGCCGGACGATCCCGCCGCACGTGGAGGCGGCGGTCGAGACGGCACTCGCCAAGCTCCCGGCCGACCGCTTCGCGAGTGCCGCCGAGTTCGCCGCGGCGCTGGGGAACGGCGCATTCGCCGCGTCGGCGACAGCGAGGCCCGGTGGTCCACGGGTGGTTCGGTCGCCGGTCCGCCGTCCGCCGCTCATCGCGGCCACTGCCGTGGCGGTCGTCACGTTGGCGATCGGCCTCCCCGCCGGCCGGCTGCTCGCTCCACGTCCCGCGCCCCCGCAGGTCGCGCGGCTCGCCCTGATGCTTCCCCAGGGCCAACGCATGAGCGCCGGCCCGGTCCCGATCCTCGGCGTCTCCCCCGACGGATCGGCGATCGCGTACGTCGTGGACCAGGCCGGCGCGCAGCGCCTCTTCATCCGCCCGCTCGACGACACGCAGCCGCGGGAGGTCGCGACCTCCGGCAGCGTCTGCTGCCCGCAGTTCTCGGCCGACGGACAGTGGCTGTACTTCCTCACCAGCAGCGGCAGCGCCATGCTGAAGGCGCCGGTCAGCGGCGGGACGCCCGTCAACGTGCCCATCCCGCCGGGCACCCTCGCGGGCGTGGCGTGGGCCTCGCCGGTCGTCCTGACCCTGGGCGGCGGGCAGCTGGCCCACCTGCGGCCGGATGGGTCGGTGGACACGGTCGCGGCGCCGGACTCCGTCGCCGGGCGGGTGCTCCAGGCCGTGGACGTGCTGCCCGACGGCCGGATCCTCGCGATCCTGGGGTATCAGGGGCCACTCGTCGCCGTCTCGTCCCGTACCGGGAAGCGGGACACACTGGTCAACGCGCTGGTCACCGGCGCCTTCCACGACCGCGGGTACATCGCCTGGGTCGAGCAGAGCGGGGTCGCGTTCGGCGCCCGCTTGGGCCGCGGAGGGCGCCGGATCGCAGGCCAGCCGGTGCAGCTCGCGACGGGCGTGCGCATCACACCGGGCGGGTTCCCCGCGTTCGCGGCGTCGCGCTCCGGCGTCCTCGTGTTCATCGGCGCGCAGCCTGCCGAACTGATGCTGGTGGACCGCGCCGGTCGCTCCCGCCCGCTGACCGCCGAGCGGCGGCGCTTCCACAGTCCGCGCGTCTCCCCGGACGGCCGCCTGATCGCCGTGGACGTCACGGAAGCCTCGACGCGCGACGTCTGGCTCCTCGACCGGCGGGACTCGACCTTCACGCGCTTCTCGTTCGAGCACTGGGGTCACGACCCGATGTGGACCGCCGACGGCGGCTCGGTGGTCTTCGCGGCGGACGTGGGCGGGGCGGCCGGGGTCTTCCGGCGCAACGCCGACGGGAGCGGCGCGGCGGACTCGGTCCTCGTCCAGGGAGAGCAGCTGACGGCCCACAGCCCGGGCGCCCCGGGCCACGTCCTCGCGGTGCGGATCGGCGGGAGCGGCCAGGACATCGTGAGCGTCCCGTTGGCCGGGGAACGCCGGACCGCGACGCCAGTCCTCGCCACGCCGTACGTCGAGGCCTATCCCGCCCTGTCCCCCGACGGACGGTGGCTCGCCTACGTCTCCGATGAGTCGGGACGGAACGAGGTCTACGTGCGCCCGTTCCCGGGGCCCGGCCCCCGGACCATCATCTCGCAGAACGGCGGGAGCGAGCCCGCCTGGGCGCGCGGCGGGCGGGAGCTGTTCTACAAGGCGGTGTCCGGCCACGCGACGCTGATGGCGGCGGCGCTGGAACTGCGCTCCGAACCGCGGGTCGTCGCACGCCGGCCGCTGTTCGCGATCGACGACTACGAGGACGCCGCGCCGCACGCGAACTACGACGTCCTCCCCGACGGCAGCGGCTTTGTCATGGTCCGGCAGGGCCGGGCCGCGGAGCTGAACGTCATCCAGCACTGGCCCGAGATCGTCCGCCGGCAGCTGGCCGGCGGGCCCCGCTGAACGCTTCCGCGGGCGCCCGCGACGGGCCGCCGGCCGGCGCCTCCGTGCCCCCGCGCCTCCGTGTCCACGTGCCCGCCCGTTGAATCGCCACCCCTGATCGCGCTATGCTAGTTGGATGCCCGATGACCGGCTGATCGTTCGCGGCGCCCGCGAACACAACCTCCAGAACATCGACGTCGCGATCCCGCGCGGGTCGCTGACGGTCATCACCGGGCTGTCGGGCTCGGGGAAGTCCTCGCTCGCCTTCGACACCATCTACGCGGAGGGCCAGCGGCGCTACGTCGAGTCCCTCTCCGCCTACGCCCGCCAGTTCCTCGGGCTGATGGAGAAGCCGGACGTGGACGTCATCGAGGGGCTCTCCCCGGCCATCGCCATCGAGCAGAAGACGGCGGGCCAGAACCCGCGCTCGACCGTCGGCACGATCACCGAGATCTACGACTACCTGCGGCTCCTCTACGCCCGCTGCGGTACCCCGCACTGCCCGAACGACGGCTCCCCCATCGAGCGCAGCAGCGCGAGCCAGATCACGGACACCATCCTCGCCTGGCCGCGCGGCACCCGCCTCGAGATCGTCGCGCCGCTCGTGCGGGGCCGGAAAGGGGAGTTCCGCGACCTCTTCGAGGAGGCGCGCAAGGCGGGCTTCGTCCGCGCGCGCGTGGATGGCGAGGTCATCGAGCTCGAGACGCCGCCGAAGCTCAACCGCCGCCAGAACCACGACATCGCGATTGTCGTGGACCGGCTCGCCGTGGACGCGGAGGACCGCCAGCGCCTGGCCGATTCCATCGAGACGGCGCTGCGGCATGCGGATGGCGTGGTGGAAGTGGTCGTGTCGGGAATCGGGAAGCGGGACGCGGGCATCAGCCCCGATTCCCCACTCCCGATTCCCGGATCCCGGCTCTTCTCCGAGCGCTTCTCCTGCCCGGTCTGCGGCCTCTCGCTCCCGGAGCTGGAGCCGCGGCAGTTCTCCTTCAACTCCCCGTTCGGCGCGTGCCCCGCCTGCGACGGGCTCGGCACGCGCCGTGAGGTCAGCGAGGAGTTGGCGCTCGGCGATCCCCGGATCTCCATCCTCGAAGGGGTGGTGCTGCCATGGGGCGAGCCCACCGGCTACCTCCGCCGCGTGGTCCTGCCGACGCTCGCGAAGGAGCTGGGCATCGACCTCAACACGCCGTGGGGGAAGCTCCCGGCCGCCGCGCGCAAGGCGCTGCTCTACGGCCTCAACGACCGCACGCTCCACTTCCGCTACGAGTCCGAGAAGCTCCGGGGCGACTACGAGTCGGCGTGGGAGGGGATCCTCCGGAACATCGAGCGGCGCTACCGCGAGACGACATCCGACGCCGTCCGCGTCCAGCTCGAGGAGTACATGATCGAACGGCCGTGCTCCGCGTGCAGCGGCCGCCGGCTGCGGCCGGAGTCGCTCGGCGTGCGCATCCACGGCCGCAGCATCGGGGAGCTGGCGGACGACTCCGTCGCAGCGGCCCTGCGCTTCGTCGAGGCGCTGCCCCTGCGCGAGCCGGGCCGGCAGGCGGGGCTCGATCCCGCAATCGCCGGCCCCATCCTCAAGGAGGTCCGTGACCGGCTCCGCTTCCTCCGCAACGTCGGGCTCGACTACCTCACCCTCAGCCGCTCGGCCGGGACGCTGTCCGGCGGAGAGGCCCAGCGCATCCGGCTCGCCACGCAGATCGGCTCTCGTCTCGTCGGGGTGCTCTACATCCTCGACGAGCCGAGCATCGGGCTGCACGCGCGCGACAACGCGCGGCTTCTCGCCACCCTGAGGGACCTGCGCGACCTCGGGAACACGGTGCTGGTCGTCGAGCATGACGAGGAGACGATCCGCTCGGCCGACCACCTCGTGGACCTCGGCCCCCGGGCCGGTCGCCACGGCGGGCGCGTGGTCGCCGAGGGGACGCTCGAGGACGTCCTGCGGCACCCCGA
>CAYLJK010000119.1:7082-7400 GCA_964383975.1 uncultured Gemmatimonadales bacterium
AGTCGCTCACCGGCCGCTACCTGCGCGGCGAGCTGCGCATCGCCGTGCCCGCGCGGCGCCGCCCCGTGGAGCCCGCGCGCGCCGTCCGCGTGTTCGGCGCGCGGCAGCACAACCTGCGCAACCTCGACGTCGCCTTCCCCCTCGGCGCCTTCATCGCCGTCACCGGCGTGTCCGGGTCGGGCAAGAGCACGCTCGTCACCGACATCCTCTACCAGGCGCTGGCGCGGCACTTCTACCGGGCCAAGACCATCCCCGGCGCCCACACGCGGATCGAGGGACTCGAGCACCTCGACAAGGTCATCGACATCGACCAGTCGC
>CAYLJK010000120.1:0-7322 GCA_964383975.1 uncultured Gemmatimonadales bacterium
CCCCATGAGGATACCGGCCCCTCCGTCGTGAAGAGCGGCGAGCATCTCGCGGCGTCCGATGCCACCTGTCGGTCCCGACGCGCCGCCTGCCGTCATCCATGCATCTCCCGTTCCAGCAGTTCCGCGAGCGCGGCTGGCGGGCCGCCGTCCGCTTCGTACGCCGCGGCCTCCGACACGGCTTCCAGCACGCCCACCATCAAGGATGACGCGCGGGCGGTGGTGCCATCGGCGAGTCCCAGCACCGCCGTGGACGCCCGCACGGCGGGAACCCCCTCGCCGACGCGCCGCAGCTCGGCTGCACCACCGTGCCGGGCCGCGTCCAGCAGCACGATCGCGTCGGGGCGCCCGGGCCCGGCCGACCAGGCGGCGCGCACGGCCGCCGGGCTCACATACCAGTATGCGGAGGCAAGAACCGTTCCGGGGGCTCCGGCGGCCACCCGCACGGCGATTAAGGATAAGTCCGACAAGGCTTTAGCGTCAAGCTTGAAGGAGCGCGGGACGGCGCCGAAGCGGCGTTCGGAAACCAGAAACCGGACGAGGTCATCCCCCCAGACCGAATGTCCACGGTCGAGCAGTTGCGCCGCCAGCGACGACTTGCCGCTGCCGGGTCCACCCACGAGGAGCACGTGCCTGCCGCCGATGCGCGCGCCGGCGGCATGCAGGAACGCGTCCGCTCGCTCGGCCGCGATCACGTCCTCGGTGGCGCGCCATTCCAGGAATGCCCAGGCGTCGCCGAGGTCGGCGGGACCGAAGGGCGGGACCTGCGGCGCGCGGCCGTACCAGCCGTCGGCCTCGGACGTCAGCCGGTAGTGGTGCGTGGGGCCGTCCGCGGTCGGCTCGGCGGCGTGCCAGAGTGCCGCGACGGCGGAGTCGGCGGCGGGATCGTCTCCCGAGAACTCGAGGACGCTCGACGCGACGGCGACGCGCCGAGTGGTGCCTATCGGAGGAGCCCCTCGTCGGCGAAGCGCCGCAGGGTGCACTCGATGTCGTGGCGCACGGCATCAGGAGCAGCGGTCTCGACGGCGCCGGCCACAGCCTGTGCGATGGCGTCGGAGCCGTGGCTCCCGTCGCAGTACGTCCAGATGAGCGCGGCAGTGAGGTTCAGCACGTGGGCGCGCTCGCGCCGTTCGTCGAAGAGGACCCATTCCGAGCCGACGCGCCGCAGCAGTACGTCGTCGCGGGCGACGGGAGGCGAGGCCATGGTCGGTTCCACCATGGAAGGCGAAGATAGGAATCGTCTCAGGCGTCGCGCAAGTCCCTGCCGGGCATCCGCTTAGCCGCGTGCGCCAGGGTCGGGGCGTTCCGCTTGTCGGCCCCCCTGGGCTCGGGCTAACTTGCGGCGCCTTCCAACCGGCAAGCGCGAGACAGCGGGGCAAGCGTGGCGGACAACGATCGCATGGAGAAGCTCGTGTCGCTCGCGAAGCGGCGCGGCTTCGTCTTCCAGTCCTCGGAACTCTACGGCGGTGTGGGCTCGGTGTGGGATTACGGGCCGCTCGGTGTCGAGCTCAAGCGCAACATCAAGGAGCGCTGGTGGCGCGCCATGGTCCACGCGCGCGACGACATCGAGGGGCTCGATGCGGGCATCCTGATGCACCCGCGGGTCTGGGAGGCGTCGGGCCACGTGGCGGGGTTCACTGATCCGCTGGTGGACTGCCGGCAGTGCAAGCAGCGCTTCCGCGGCGACGACGCGCGCATCAGGGGCACGCCGGGCGAGCCGGACGCGCAGTGTCCGGTGTGCGGTTCGAAGGGGACGCTCACGGCGCCGCGGCTCTTCAACCTGATGTTCAAGACGTTCATGGGCCCGGTCGAGGAGGACGCGGCCGTGGTGTACCTGCGCCCCGAGACCGCGCAGGGGATCTACGTGAACTACCTGAACGTGCTGAACAGCTCGCGGCAGAAGGTGCCGTTCGGGATCGCGCAGATCGGTAAGGCCTTCCGTAACGAGATCACGCCGGGGAACTTCATCTTCCGCACCCGCGAGTTCGAGCAGATGGAGATGCAGTTCTTCGTGCGCCCCGGGACCGACGAGGAGTGGTTCGAGTTCTGGCGACAGGAGCGGATGCGGTGGCACGAGGAGCTGGGGCTGCGGCGGGAGCGGCTGCGCTTCCACCAGCACAGCCCGTCGGAGCTGGCCCACTACGCGAAGGCGGCGTACGACATCGAGTACGAGTTCCCCTTCGGCTGGCAGGAGTTCGAGGGGGTGCACAACCGCACCGACTTCGACCTGTCGCGGCACCAGGAGTACTCGGGGAAGCGGCTGGAGTACTTCGACCAGGAGCGGAACGAGCGGTACGTCCCGTACGTGGTCGAGACCTCGGTCGGCGCGGACCGCACGGCGCTGGCGGTGCTGTGCGACGCGTACCACGAGGAGGAGGTTGAGGGGGAGACGCGCGTCGTGCTGCGGTTCCACCCGGCGGTCGCGCCGATCAAGGCGGCCGTGCTCCCGCTGGTGAAGAAGGACGGGCTCCCGGAGCTGGCAGGGCGGCTGTACCACGACGTGAAGTCGCGGTACACGTCGTTCTACGACGACGGCGGCTCGATCGGCCGGCGCTACCGGCGGCAGGACGAGGCGGGGACGCCGTACTGCTTCACCGTGGACGGGCAGACGAAGGCGGACGGCACGGTGACGGTGCGCCACCGCGACACGCTCCGGCAGGAGCGTCTCGCGATGGACCGCGCGACGGCATGGCTCGCGGAGCAGCTCGGGGCGTGACGGTCGAGGAGCTGCGCGCGCGCGGCGAGGCGTTCAACGAGGCGCTGAACCGGGAGGCGTACGAGGCGGCCGCGGGGCTGCGCGCCGAGACGCGCTTCGCCGAGCTGTTCGAGGCGTACGCGGACCTCGCCTCCGACGACGCGTGGGAGGGCGCGCAGGGCGTGCCGGCGCTGCGCGAGTGGGTGGCCGACAACCGGGTGGGGCGCGCGGTGGCATCGCTCGCCGACCGGCTCCACGCGTGGGAGTCGGCAGCGGTCCTCACGCTCCCAGACGGCGAGCGGATGCCGTACCAGCGAGCGGCTATCGCGATGGCGAACGAGCCGCGCCGCGAGCGTCGGCTCGCGATCGACCGGGCGCGGCGCGCGATCCTCGCGGAGCCGGCGGCGATCCGGGCGGAGCAGCTGGGGCGTGAGGCGGACCTGCTCGCCCAGCTCACCGGGGAGGGGGTCGTGGAGGCGCGCAGCCGGCTGTCGGGGATCGCGCTGGACGCGCTCGCCGCGGAGGGCACCGCCTTCCTCGCCGCGACGGCGGACCTGTATCGCGACGCGCTGCGCGAGGCGCTGCGCCGGGCGCTGGACCTCGGACCGGGGGAGGCGCACCGCAGCGACGCGGCGTACCTGTTCCGCGGCGTGACGTGGGACGGGCACTTCAGCGGGGACGCGCTCGTGCCCACCGCGCGGCGGCAGACGGGCGAGATGGGGATCCGCCTCGACGCCGGCGGGCGCGTGACGCTGGACACGGGGGACCGCGAGCGCAAGCGGCCGCGGGCCTTCTGCGCGCCGGTGCGCGTCCCCGACGAGATCTATCTCGTCACCCGCCCGCACGGCGGGTACGTGGACTACCGCGCCTTCTGGCACGAGATGGGCCACGCCCTCCACTTCGCGCACACGGCCGCGGACCTGCCGATGGAACACCGCCGCCTCGGCGACGCGTCCGTCACCGAGTGCTGGGCGATGCTGTTCGAGTACACGCTGGTCGCGCCCGCCTGGCTGCGCCGCTACGCCGGCCTCGGCGGCGAGGCGCTCCGGCGGTTCGACCGGGAGCAGGCGTTCGCGACGCTCGCAATGGTGCGCCGCTACGCGGCGAAGCTGAGCTACGAACTCCAGCTGCACCGTGCGCCGTCGCTCGCCGCGGGCGCGGCCGCCTACGCGGACCTGCTCACCGCGGCGACGGGGTTCCGCTACGAGCGCGAGGACGCGCTGCTCGACCTCGACGACGGGTTCTACGCGGCGCGCTACCTGCGTGCCTGGCAGCTGGAGTCCATGCTCCGCGCCGCGCTCGTCGAGCGCTTCGACGAGGACTGGTTCCGCAACCCGCGGGCGGGGCCGTTCGTCGTGGGGCTGATGGAGCGCGGCCAGCGCGACGACGCGGCGGCGCTCGCGGCGTCGGTACTGGGGCGGCCCCTCGCGTTCGACGCGCTCACGGCCCAGCTCGAGGCGGCGCTGGCATAGCGCCGGCGGCGATGCGGCGGCGCGACTTCGAGGCGATGGTGCGGGCGATGACGGCCGAGCTGCCCCCGCCATTCCTCGAGGGCGTCACTGGCATCGAGGTCACCGGCAAGACGGTGCCGCATCCGTTGCGCGCCGACGTGTACACCCTCGGCGAGTGCGTCCCGCACGTCACCGGCGGCCCCGACGACGAGGGTCCCACGCTGCGGTCCCGCATCCTCCTCCACTACGGCTCCTTCGCGGCGCTCGCCGGCCTGCACGACGGGTTCGACTGGCGGGAGGAGGCGTGGGAGACTTTGACGCATGAGCTGCGCCATCACCTGGAGTGGCGGGCCCGCGTCCCCGCGCTGGAGGCGCTGGACGACGCGGTCGAGGCGAACTATGCGCGAATCGAGGGGGACCGCTTCGATCCCGCGTTCTTCCTGCATGGAGAGCGGATAGCAGAGCGAGGAGAGGGGAGGGAGGACGTCTACAAGGTCGAGGACGACCTCTTCCTCGACGTCCCGCTCGACGCGAAGGCGCATCGCGCCGCGCCCGGCTCGGTGCGCGGGTTCACCTGGCACGGACGGCGCTGGGCCGTCACGCTGCCCGCGGCGATCGGGGATGTGCTGTTCCTCACCCTCGAGGGTGTGGCGCCCGAGCCCGCCGGGGAGCTGGTGATGGTGGTACGGCGCGAGAAGGGGATGCGGGACCTGCTGCGGCGGGCGGAGGTGGTGCACGGGGTCGCGGTGGTGCGTGGGGCTGGTGCTTCCGGAGCAGAGTGAGCCGCCGGGTGTCCAACGCGCCTGCCGCGAGGCCCTCGGTCTCCGGCGGGGTGCCGTCGCCCGCGGATCCGCTGGTAGCGCCCGGCATCGTGCATTGGCCGAAGCGCCCGGCGCCGATGGCCCGACGCGGGTGGCCGCCGCCATCGCGCTCGCGGGAGGACGCGCGACGCCGTCGCGCCGCGAAGCGTGGGGACAATCGATCGTCGGTGGACCTCGACCAGGCGATGCTCCCGGCCGACCAGCGAGCGAAGACGCTGAAGCGAGGCGGGAGGCGGGGCTCGGCGCCAGGGGAGCGCACCCCCGGCCCCGAGCCCCCGGCCCCGCGTTCTACTTCGTCTGCACCTGCACGCTGATCTGCCGCGGCTTCGCCTTCTCGACCTTCGGCAGCGTCACGGTCAGCACGCCCTGCTCGTACCGGGCGCTGATGCCGTCGGCGTCCACCGTCGCGGGGATGCTGAAGGACCGCTCGAACACGCCGTAGGTGCGCTCCCAGCGGTGCGCCTTCTCCCCCTCGCCCTGCTCGACGCGCTGCTTCTCACCGCGGATCGTCAGGATGTTGTTCTCCAGGGAGATCCGCACGTCCTCGGGCTTCACACCGGGCAACTCGGCCACGAGCCGCACGTGATCCGCGTGCTCGAGGATGTCCACGGGCGGGATCCAGGTCCCCACCAGCGGGCTCTCGTCGGCCGGGAACGGCCAGCTGGTGAGGGCCTCGTTGAACAACCGGTTCAGTTGATTCGCCGTGGCCTCGAAGTCCGCCAGCGGCATCCGGGTGCGGGTGACTGCGAACATGGTGCATCCTCCGTCGTGATACTGTATGTTCCGCGCCGGCGCCCTTCGCCGGCTCCCGGCGCCTCCTGGAAGCAACCGGCGTGCCCGACGCAGGCGGGCCCCGCGCTGCCAACCCGGCAATCACCGCGCCATTCCTGCGGTCGGCGCGGCCAGAACGGCAAACGGCCTCGGCATGATCCACGAGACCACTACGTCCCTGGCCCCCGAGGAGGTCATCAGGCGGGCGGCCGCATTCTTCGCCACGCGGGTTCCCGCGACCGGTGCCTTCGTCGAGCGGGCCACGGAGCGGCACGTGGTCCTGCGGGGGCAGGGCGGCGAGGAGATCGTGATTGCCGCCGTCCCGCTCCCGGGGGGCGGGTCGGCCGTGCGCGGCTCCACGCTGCTGTTCGGCCAGCAGGTGGGCCGGTTCTTCACGACGTTGCCGCCGGCGCCGGCGGCCGCGGGGGCGTCATGAGCGCCGCGGCGGGGCTCCGGGTGCGGGTCACCGTCGGCGACACGTGGGTGCCGGTGTTGCTGGAGGCCGACGCGGGGGAGGCGGTGGCATCCTTGAAGGCGCGTTCGCTCGCGGCCCAGTGGATTCCGCCGGAGCGAGCGGACGCGTACGAGGTCAAGCTCGGCGGCGCGCCAGTGCGTGACGAGGCGCAGACGCTGGGGGCGCTGGGCGTGCCGGACGGCGCGGCGTTGGTGGTCCTGGCGCGGAGGCGGCGGGTCGTCCGGTGAACCGGCGGCGCATGGGGCGGGTCGTCTTCGCGACCGGCTTCGTCCTGCTGCTGTTCGACGGCGCCGCGGCCATCTGGCTGGGCCAGATCCTGGGGCGCCGGCTGCTGGTCGTGACGGGGATCCTGCTCGTGGCGGCCGCGGCCGGCCTGGGGGTGGTCTGGCGGCGCTGGTCGCGCGCCATCGCCGAGGAGGACGCGGCCGGGGCGGCGCGGGCGGCCGTGGTCCTGGGGGTGCGCGATGCCGTGGGGGGGGCGCGTGAGCGCCGCGACCGGGGGAACTGACGATGGCACGTCTCGCCCTGTACTTCCACGCCGACTGTCTCCGGCACGACAACGGTCCCGGACACCCGGAGTATCGCTCGCGGCTCGACGTCCTGGTGGCGCAGCTCGACGCCGAGCTGGCCGTGCCCGGCCTCGCCACGTGGCTCGAGGCCCCGGCGGCGTCCGACGCGGACCTGCTCCGGGTGCACTCGAAGGTCTACCTGGAGCGCCTGGGTGAGTTGGACCGGGCCGGCGGGGGTCGGCTCGATCCCGACACCTCGATGGGTCCCGGCTCGCTGGCCGCCGCGCGGCGGGCCGCGGGCTCGGCGGTGGCGGCGGCGGAGCGGGCGCTGGCGGGGCACGGGCCGGCCTTCTGCGCGGTGCGGCCGCCGGGACATCACGCGACGCCGACGCAGGCGATGGGCTTCTGCCTGCTGAACAACGTCGCGGTCGCGGCCGCGGCCGCGCTGGCGCGGATGGGGGCGCAGCGTGTCCTTATCGTGGACTGGGACGTGCACCACGGGAACGGCACGGCTGACGCGGTGCGCCGCGAGCCGCGCGTCCGCTACGTCTCGCTGCACCAGTGGCCGTACTACCCGGGGACGGGGCTGGCCGACGAGACGGG
>CAYLJK010000121.1:0-7302 GCA_964383975.1 uncultured Gemmatimonadales bacterium
AATGCTCGGTGCCGCGGAAGGCGTACGGCGTCCACGCGAAGGCCCCGACCGGTGCGGCGGCGACCACGGCGCCGGCGGCCGCGGACGGCGCGGCGGCGACGGGCGGCGGCGGGGCCACGTTCCCGATGCGCGCGCGTTCGTTGCCGAGGTCGCGGATGAGGGAGCCGACGGCCTGGTACGTGACCTCGCCGATGAGCGTCTCGCGGAAGTCCTGCCGCGTCATGTCGATGACACCGTCGGCCGCGATGAGATTGGGCACGCGGATGGTGATGGAGGTGCCGCTGCGGCTCGCGCTGGCCTGCGCGGGCACCATGCCGAGGAGCGTCGAGGAGGCGACGTCGACGAGGCGCCCCTCGATGATGACCGCGGCGGTGGTGGTCCGGCGGCCGATGCCGAGCCGGACGCCGCCGACCGATGGCCCGCTGACGCCGGCGGTGCTGCTGCCGCTCCCGAAGCCAAGGATCGAGCCCGCGAGCACGGCATCGGCGCCGACGCTGCGACCGGCGGACGCGGCGGCCGTGGGATCCACGTCGAAGGGCAGGGCGGCGGTGATCTGGACGATCTCCCAGCCGCCCGCCTGGGAGAGTTGCTGGGCGACCAGGTTCGCCAGCGAGCGGCCGAGGGCGACGTCACCGCGGCCGAAGACTTCGTTGAGGTTGCTCTGCACCTGGCGCTGGTCGAACGTGAGGACGGCGATCTTCCTCGTCTGGGCCTGGGCGGCAGCCGCGGCCAGCGCCAGCACGGCCAGCAGCGTGGCGGCGGGGCGCAGGATATGGCGGGTCATGGGGATGCGGTCTCCCGGGGAACGGGTGGTCCGGCGTGCGGCTCTGGAGCTATCGTACCGCCCCCGGACGCCGGGCGTCAAATGCGGTCCGAGCCCATTTGACACCCGGAATTCGGGCCGGGTACGTTACCCGCCCGGGTTGTTCCACTCCTCCCCGCGCACGGACCGACCGATGAAGGAATACGCGAGCACACACATCAGAAACGTGGCCGTCGTCGGCCACGGAGGCAGCGGCAAGACCAGCCTGGTCGACGCCCTCGCCTTCGTGGCCGGAAGCAGCAAGCGGCACGGCCGGGTCAAGGAAGGTACCGCCCTCACCGACTACTCCCCCGACGAGATCGAAAAAGGCTACTCCATCAACCTCGCGCTCGCGTTCGCCGAGTGGGAGGGCGTGAAGATCAACCTCATTGACACGCCGGGCTTCCTCGACTTCGCCGGGGACACCGAGGCGGGGGTTTTCGCCGCGGACGCGTCGCTCATCGTGGTCAGCGCGACGGGGGGCGTGGAGGTCGGGACGGAGAAGGTGTGGGACTACAGCCGGCACTTCGACCACCCGGCGGTGTTCTTCGTCTCGATGATGGACAAGGAGCACGCGAACTTCGAGAAGGTGTACGGCGACATCCGCGAGCACCTGACGCCGAAGGCGATCCCGGTGGAGATCCCGATCGGCGAGGGGCCCGCCTTCCGCGGCATCATCAATCTCATCGACCAGAAGGCCAAGGTCTTCCGCAAGGGGACCAAGACCGGCGAGTTCGACGAGGTGCCGATCCCGCCCGAGCTGCGGGAGCTGTATGAGCGGTACGAGAAGGACCTCGTCGAGCGGGTGGTGGAGACCGACGAGGCGCTGCTGGAACGCTACTTCGCCGGCGAGACGATCGGGCACGACGAGCTGGTCCCGGCGATGCGCCGGGCGATGAACGCGGGCGAGCTGTTCCCGGTGATGTGCGGGGCGCCGGAGCTGACGTACGGCGTGCGCGCGCTGCTCGACGAGCTGGTGGAACTGGTGCCGCCGCCCACCGAGGGGCATGCGGTCCGCGCGGAGCGCTGGGGCAGCGCGGAGCAGGTCGAGCTGGCCGAATCGGACGAGACGCCGCTGGCGGCCCTCGTGTTCAAGACGATGTCGGAGCCGCACGTCGGGGACGTGACGCTGTTCCGGATCCACTCGGGGACGGTGCGGAACGGGCAGGAGGTGTGGAACGCGCCGCGCAACGGCTTCGAAAAGCTCAACCACCTGTCCGTCGCGCAGGGGAAGGAGAAGATCGAGGTCCCCCTCCTGCACGCCGGGGACATCGGCGTGATCGCCAAGCTGCGCGACACGCACACCAACGATACGCTCTCGACGCAGGCGACGCCGGTGGTGCTCCCGCGCATCCCGTTCCCGGCGCCCGTGATCCACTTGGCCATCGAGACGAAGGTGAAGGGGGAGGAGGACAAGCTCTCCTCGGGGCTCACCCGGCTGGCCGAGGAGGACCCGACCTTCCACTGGGAGTACAACGCCGAGGTCCGGCAGACTTGGATCCGCGGCCTCGGCGAGCGGCACCTCGAGGTGGTGCTCGGCCGGCTCCAGCGGAAGTTCGGCGTGCACGCCAACGTGCTGAAGCCGCGCATCCCCTACCGCGAGACGATCAAGACGAAGGGGGAGGGAGAGGGGAAGCACAAGAAGCAGACCGGCGGGCGCGGGCAGTACGGGCACGCGGTCATCCGGATGGCGCCGCTGCCGCGGGGCGCCGGCTACGAGTTCGTGGATGCCATCGTCGGCGGGAAGATCCCCAACAAGTTCATCCCGGCGGTGGACAAGGGGATCCAGGAAGCGGCGGCGCGCGGCGTGCTGGCGGGCTCACCGATGGTGGACTTCAAGGTGGAGCTGTACGAGGGGTCGTATCACACGGTGGACTCGAACGAGATGTCGTTCAAGATGGCCGGCATCCTGGCCTTCAAGAACGTGGCGCCGCTGTGCAAGCCGGTGCTGCTCGAGCCGTTGAACGACGTCGAGGTTCTGACACCCGAGGAGTACCTCGGGGCGGTGATGGGCGACCTGTCGTCCCGCCGCGGCCAGATCCTCGGCCAGGAGGCGGACGGCCGCATGCTCAAGCTGAAGGCGATCGTCCCCGAGGCCGAGATGTACAAGTACTCGACCCAGCTGCACTCGATCACCCACGGCCGCGCGACCTACCGCGCGACGTTCCGCGGGTACGCGGAGGTGCCGCCGGACGTCGCGGCGAAGGTGGTCGAGGAATACCAGAAGGAGAAGAAGGAGGAGAAGGAGGAGTAACGCCTCACACCTTGTGGTACCCCGGCCGCGCGGCCTCAGCACCGTCCTCCCCGGTGTAGATCGCGAAGTCGCTGAAGAACGCCGGCGCCTCGCGCTGGAGGAGCCGCAGGATGGCGACGGCCAGGCGCCGGATCTCCTGCTCGGCTCCCTCGCCACAGCGCAGCTCGAGGAGGGTGCGCCAGGCGCGGACGTTGCCGCTCACGACGATCTTCGTCTCGGTGGCGTTGGGGAGGATCGAGCGCGCCGCCTCGCGCGCCATCTTCCGGCGGTGGACCTTGTCCTCGACCCAGGCGTAGCGGCGCATCAGTGCCTCGACCAGCTCCACATAGGCCGCCTGGTCGGCGGCGACCTGCTTCTCCCACTCCGCCTCCAGCGCCGCGTCGCCGATGATCGCCGGCGGGAGGACGAACGCGGCTTCCGACTCATCCACATAGCGCTGGCTCAGCTGGCTGTAGCCGAAGCCGGCGCGGTGCCGCACCAGCTCGTGCGTGCAGCTGCGGCTGATTCCCTCCAGGAGCAGCACGTACACGGCGTGCTCCAGGACCGAGCCGTGACCCTGCTTCTTGATGTTCTCCAGGTACTCCGCCGTCGCGCGCTTCGCCGGGTTGCGCTGGCTCATGTAGCAGAGCCGGCCCGCGTACTCGGCGAGCCGCTCGCCGTCCGTGGCCTCGCCGACCCACTCGACCGGCAGATGAGCCGGCTCGAGGAACTGCGGCCGGGCGATGAGGGTGACGACGGGCGCGCGGAGAATGGTCAGCATGGGCCGGCGGCTCGGGGCTGGGGCTGGGATCACGGTCTCAGGTCGAGGCGGAAGGTAGCCCACGCCGCGTCCTTTTCAACCGTCCGGAGCAGCGCCGCGATGCCGCCGGGGATCGGCGGCGCCCCGGGGCCCACCTTGAGCTGGTCCGCGGTCAGCGGCGGGGCGTCGAACTTGACCCCGGGGTTCAGGATGCCGGCGGGGTCGAAGGCGCGTTTCACGTGCCGCATCGCCTCCAGCGCGACCGGGCCGTGGAGCCGCGCCAGGAACGGCGCACGCAGCCGCCCGTCGCCGTGCTCGCCCGCGACCGTGCCGCCGAGGTCCGCCTGGAGCGCGGAGACCTCGGCCAGCAGCGCGCCGAGGCGCGCGGCGAGGTCCGCGCGCGTGACGTCGGCGATGAGATTGGCGTGCACGTGGCCGTCGCCGGCGTGGCCGAAGATGACGATCTCGAAGCCGTGGCGCAGCGCGGCGGCGCGAAGCCCACGGATGTACGCGCCCAGCGCGGGGAGCGGGACGCAGCCGTCCTCGACCACCTGGAGCGACCGGCGGCCGTCGGGCAGCGAGGCGAGGCGCGGGCTGGCGAGATGCCGGATCGCCCACAGCGCGGCCACCTCCGCCGGGTCATCGGCGTGCAGCACCTCCGCCGCGACGCGGCGCGCCGCCGCCGCGGCGTCGCGCCCGTCGTCCGCCAGCGCCACGAGCAGCAGCGCCTCGGCGCCGGCGGGGATGCGCCCGTGCACGGCCCCGCGCACGAAGTCGAGGTAGGTGCGGTCGAGCAGCTCGACGGCGGCGGGCGCGAACGGCTCCAGGGCCGCGATGGCCGCCGGGGCATCGTCCAGGGAAGGCAGCACGGCGAGCAGCGTCGCCGTGCGCGCCGGCACGGGTGCGAGCGCGACCTCCACGGCGGTGAGGATGCCGAGCGTCCCCTCGCTCCCGACCAGCAGGTTCGTCATCCAGTCCCCGCCGGCCGGCGGGAGCAGGTCGTACCCTGAGGAGTTCTTCCGTACCCGCGGCGCCGCCGCCGCGATGGCCGCGCGCTGCTGCTCGATGAACGGCGCCGCCTCTCGCGCGAACCGCCGCTCCGCAGCCATTGCTCCGAGCCGCCGTGCCTCCGTGGCTCCGTGCCCGCCTATCTCCCCGTCCCCACTCACCCACTCCACGCCCCGTACCCACCGCCGCACGGCGCCGTACTTCAGCGTGTGCGCCCCCGCGGCGTTGCACGCGACCATCCCGCCGAGGGTGCAGAACGCGCCGCTGGAGGGATCCGGCGGGAGCCGCAGTCCGAACAGCGCGGCGGCGGCGTTGAGGTCGCGGTAGACGACGCCCGCGCCGGCGCGGGCGACACGGCGTTCCGGGTCCACGACGGGAGCGCTCCGGAAGCCACGCGTGAGGTCCACCACCACGCCGGGGCCGACGTTGTGGCCCGCCATCCCACTCCCCGCGCCGCGTGGCACGAGCGGCGTTTCGGTGTCTGCGGCCCAGCGCACCAGGGCGACGAGGTCGTCCACGTCGCTCGGCACCGCCACCGCCGCCGGCACGATGCGGAAGACCCCCGCGCCCTCGGCGTAGAGCGCGCGCGCCGTGTCATCGGTCCGGAACGGGCCGCGGAAGGCTGGCGGTGGGTGCATCCGACGCAATATGCCGAGCGCACGGCGGCGGACCAACGGGCCCGCGACCCGCGCTTGACAACGGGAACCCCGACGACCAGTCTCCCCATTCCGTCGATGGCCACCAGCACCCGGAGCCAGAAGGCCGAACTCATCCACATCGAGGTGGACCGCCGCCTCGGCCACGAATGGGATGAGTGGAACGGCAAGCCTCTGCCCGACCAGGGGTCCTTCGTCGCGCCCCCTGGCCTCTTCTTCCAGTGGGCCGCGGTGACCATCGCCATAACGACGCTGACGCTCTATCTCGTCTGGTATCTGCTGGCCCCCCGCCTGACCACGCTCTGGGAGCCGCTCCCGCTCGCCGTCCTGCTCGTGCTCGCCGCCGTGTCGGTGCTGGCGTGGACGTGGTTCCTCCTGCTCCTGGCCTCGTTCCACGGCCCGCGCCTCCTGCTCCCCGAACGCCTCGCCGAGCGGGGGCCGTTCCTGCGGCTCATGGCGCTCACGAGCCACGTCGCCCGGCGCTTCGGGCGTCGCGACTGGGTCGAGCACGCGGCGGTGGAGGTCTTCGACGCCCTGGCGGCGCGGCGGGGTCGCACCGTCGGCAGGGGGGAGCTGCTTGTCCTGATCCCGCGCTGCCTCTCGAAGGCGACGCTCGACAGCGTGCTGGAGGTCGCGGGGCGGTACGCGGTGCCGGTGTTCGTGGCGACGCGGGGTCAGCTCGCGCGCCGCGCCATCCGCGAGCGGCGGCCGCGGGCCGTTGTCGCCGTCGCGTGCGAGCGCGACATGGTCACCGGACTGCACGATGTGGCGGGGAAGATCCCGGTGCTGGGCCTGACCATGCAGCTGCCTGCGGGGCCGTGCAAGGATGCGGTGATCGACATCGAGCGGTTCGAGAGGTTCGTGAAGAGCTTCGTGGGAGAGTAGCGGGAGTCGGGAGTCGGGAATCGGGAAGGGGGCCGCAGGGCCCCTTCCGTGTTCCTGACGCCTGCGACGTGTGCGGGGCCGTCGCTACCGGCGAACGGGGGCCTCGAGCGGGCGGCCGAGGGAGTCCGTGACCGCCGCGGCCCGGAGGATATCGTCGAGGAGGATGCGACCGGGGTGTCCGGGGGGCACCATGCGCTCGAGGTCGCGTTCCGGGACGCTCGGGTCCCACGCGATGCGGCGGACGCACTCGGCGATGAGGCGCGACTTCCCCTGGCGCGGGTCGGCTGCGAAGCGAAGCCGGACGATCCGCTCGGAGGCCCCGAACGGGGGCGGCACGGTGGCACGGGCCTCGAGGTCGAACCACTCCGTCTCCAGCCACCCCTCGCGGGGCGCGACGAGCCGGACCGCCAGCCCCCTCGCGCGCACCAGCGAATCGAGCGCGTGGATGAGCGGGGCCGCGGGCTGCTCGACGCGCAGGAAGACCAGCGCGTCCGGCACGGGGAGGTCCAGCGGCCGCAGCCCGCCCATCGCGCCGCACGCGGCCGCGCCCACGAGGAGCGCCGCGACGGCGGCGGCGCGGCGCCGGGAGGGCATCAGCGGCCGGGCGTCGCGGACGCCGCCGGGGCGGCGTTCGTACCGGTATCCGCCGGCGCGGGCGCCGGCGGGCGCGCCAGGGCACGGCGCTCCAGGAGAATCGCCTCCAATTGGCTGGTGCTCGTCCCCACTCCGTGATCGAAGACCAGGCGCCCACCCATCCGCGCGCCGACGATCATCAGCGCCACACCGATGACCGCTGCGGTGGTGGTGATGGCGAACTCGGTCTGGTGGAGGAGGTTCCGCCGCACGATGCGCCAGAGCGCGAGGAGCGCGAAGAGCACGAGGACCACCCATGCCATCGTCTCGTGCGACGCGAGGACCCCGCGCGCCGTCTCCGGGACCTCCAGGCGGGCTTCGGCGA
>CAYLJK010000122.1:0-3601 GCA_964383975.1 uncultured Gemmatimonadales bacterium
TGGTGACGAACTTCGTGCGCGAGGACGGGGTCGCGAAAAACTGGGCGTGGTGGGCGTTCCTGCTGACCGGGATGGCGACGGTCTTCTTCTACGCGCGGCTGTGGCGGCGCTCGGGCGTGCTGACGGACCTGGAGTTCTACGAGCTGCGCTACAGCGGGAAGGCGGCCTCGATCGTCCGCGGCTTCCGCGCCCTCTACCTCGGCCTGTTCTTCAACTGCGTCATCATGGCGACGGTGAACCTGGCCGCCGCGAAGATCGCGAACGTCCTGCTGGGCTGGCCGATGTGGCAGACGCTGCTGGTCTGCGCCCTCATGAACGTCGCCTTCGCGGCGACGAGCGGGCTCTGGGGGGTGCTGGTCACCGACCTCGTCCAGTTCGGCATCGCGATGACCGGGTCGTTCGCCGCCGCGTACTTCGCGCTCCAGCAGCCGGAGGTCGGCGGCCTCGCGGGCCTGGTGGCCAAGCTCCCGGCGGGGACGCTGAATCTGCTGCCGGACTTCACCGACACCGACCTCGCCGTGGCGGTCTTCATCATCCCGATCACCGTGCAGTGGTGGTCCGTGTGGTACCCCGGCGCGGAGCCGGGCGGCGGCAGCTACATCGCCCAGCGCATGCTGGCGTCGAGGTCGGAACGGGACGCGCTGGGCGGGACGCTGCTCTTCAACGTGGCGCACTACGCGCTGCGCTCGTGGCCGTGGATCATCGTGGCGCTCTGCTCGATTCTGGTCTATCCCACGCTGGCCGATATCGGCCGGGCCTTCCCGCACGTGGACCCGCGGTTGCTGGGCCACGACATGGCCTACCCAGCGATGATGCGGTTCCTCCCGCACGGCTTCCTCGGCTTGATGGTCGCCGGGCTCCTCGCGGCGTACATCTCGACGATCGCGACGCACCTCAACTGGGGGACGTCGTACGTGGTGCACGACTTCTACCGGCGGTTTGTGCGGCCCCACGCCGAGGAGCGCCACTACGTGCTCGCGGGCCGGCTCGTGACGGCGGGGCTCATGGTGCTCGCGGCGGGGATCACCTTCCTGCTGGAGACGGCGCGCACCAGCTTCGACCTGATGCTCTCGGTGGGGGCGGGGACGGGACTGCTCTACCTGCTGCGCTGGTTCTGGTGGCGGGTGAACGCGTGGAGCGAAGTCGCGGCGATGCTCAGCTCGTTCGTCGTCGCCGTCGGGTTCTTCGTCGCCGCGAAGCAAGGGCACCCGGTGCCGATGGCGGTCTCCCTCCTCGGCACCATCGGCGTGACGACGATCGTGTGGGTGGCGACGACGTACCTCACGCGCCCCGAGGACGGCGAGACGCTGCTGCGCTTCTACCGGCTGGTGCGCCCCGCGGGACCCGGGTGGGCGGCGGTCGCCGCGAAAGCCGGCGTCGGCCCGTCGCCAGACAGTCTCGCGCACGGCCTCCTCGGCTGGGTGCTGGGGTGCGCCTTCGTCTACTCCGCGCTGTTCGGCGTCGGGAGCGCGATCTACGGGCGGGCGGGTCAGGCCGCCGTGTTCTGCGCCGTGTTCGCGCTGAGCGGGGTCGGGCTGCTGCGGCTCCTGCCCCGCACCTGGGCGGCCACGGCGAACTAGCGTCGTTGCCTCCGGGCGCGGCGCTCGACGCTCCGACGGTCAGAGCCCGAGGAAGGGGCGCGGCGCCGCTCCCGCGTCGCCGCCGAATCCCAGCACGTCCCGGTAGCCGTCGATGTCCATGAAGCCGTGGCCGCTGATGTTGAAGGCGATGACCGCCTCCTCGCCCCGCTCCTTGCAGGCGAGCGCCTCGTCCATCGCGCAGCAGATGCTGTAGGCGGACTCCGGCGCCGGCAGGAACCCCTCGGCGCGCATGAAGGCCTGCGCGCTGGCGAAAACGTGCCGCTCGTCGGTCGGGTACGCCACGGTGTCGAGGTAGCCGAGGTGGCGGAGCAGGCTCAGGATCGGCGCGCAGCCGTGGTAGCGGAGCCCGTCCCCCTTGATGGGCCGCATCTGCGCCGTGTGCCCCAGCGTGTACATCTTCAGGAGCGGCGTGATCTCGGCGTGGTCCGCGTGGTCGTAGCGATACTCGCCCTGGAGGTTCGGCGCGGCTTCGCTCTGCGCCGCGAGGAACCGGATTCGCTTTCCCTTCGTCAGCACGTCGCCGACGAACGGCAGCGCGAAGCCGCCGAAGTTGCTCCCGCCGCCGAGGCACGAGATCATCACGTCCGGGTAGTCGCCGGCGCGCTCGAACTGCCGCTGCGTCTCCAGCCCGATGATCGTCTGATGCATCAGCACGTGGTTGAGGACCGAGCCGAGCGCGTACACGGCCTTCGGGTCGTCGCGCGCATCCTCGAGCCCCTCGGAGATGGCGATGCCGAGGGAGCCGGGGTGGTTGGGATCCTGCGCGTAGAGACTGCGCCCGAACGCCGTGTGGTCGCTCGGCGAGGCGTGCACGTCCGCCCCCAGCATCTGCATGAAGCCGAGGCGCGCGGGCTTCCAGCGGTACACGGCGCGCACCCAGTACACCGTGCAGCGAAGGCCGGTGAGCGCCGCGGCGTAGGCGAGCGCGGTGCCCCACTGGCCCGCGCCGGTCTCCGTCGTGAGGCGCTCGTACCCTTCCTCACGGGCGTAATACGCCTGTGCGAGCGCCGTGTTGACCTTGTGGCTCCCGGTGGGGCTCAGGAACTCGGCCTTGTAGTAGAGCCGCGCGGGGGTGCCGAGCGCCTCCTCGAGGGCGCGCGCCCGGAACAGCGGTCGCGGCCGCCCGGCCTGGAGGTAGAGCCGGCGCAGCTCGTCGGGGATGGGCACCCAGCGCTCCCGGGACATCTCCTGCTCGAGGCAGGCGCGGATGAGGAGCGAGGGCAGCTGCGCGACGCGCGACGGGCCGGTCTCGGGGTCCTGCGGGCCGGGAAGCGGCTCGGGCAGGTCGGGGACGACGTTGTACCAGTGAGTGGGGAACGCGTCGAGGTCCAGCGGGATCGGCGTGCTGTGCGCGGCCATTGGCCTTCCCCTCGCAGTGGAGGCGAGCCGTCGGCGGCCGTCGTGACGAAGGGCGTGCAGGCCACGGCGGCGGGAGCCGCCCTTAGAATGCGCGCCCGGCGGCCGGCGTCAAGGCACGCCATGGCGGCGGGAAGGTGTGCCGCGCGGGCGGCGGGTTAGGTTCATCGCATGACGGCACCCGTGAGTCCCGAGTTCCTCGCCCTCCAGCAGGTCCTCGCTGGCCGGTTCTCGATCGAGCGCGAGCTGGGCCGCGGCGGAATGGGGATCGTGCTCCTCGCCCGCGACGTCGCGCTCGACCGGCTGGTGGCGATCAAGCTGCTGCCGCCGGCGCTCGAGGCGAGCGCCGAGGCCCGGGACCGTTTCCTCCGGGAGGCGCGCACCGCCGCCGGGCTGTCGCATCCCAACATCGTCCCGATCCACCTGGTCGAGCAGCAGGGCGACCTGGTGTACTTCGTGATGGGGTACGTGGACGGCCAGACGCTGCGGGAGCGGGTGGCGCACGCGGGTCCCCTGTCGCCGCGGCTGGCGATGAAGGTGCTCCAGGAAGTGGCGTGGGCGCTCGCCTACGCGCACCAGCGCGGCGTGATCCACCGCGACATCAAGCCGGACAACATCATGCTCGAGCGCGCGACCGACCGGGC
>CAYLJK010000122.1:3611-7287 GCA_964383975.1 uncultured Gemmatimonadales bacterium
CGGAGAAGGATCTATTCTCGATCGACATCTTCATCGCGGACGCGCAGACGGGAAAGGTGCTGGGGGGCCAGATCATCGGGGCGCGCGCGACCGACCGGGCGCTGGTCACCGACTTCGGCATCGCGGTGGCCACGCGCACCGCGGATGCCGGGGGCGAGGTGATCGGCACGGCGCGCTACATGAGCCCCGAACAGGCCTGCGGCGAGCCGGTGGATGCGCGCAGCGACCTCTACTCGCTCGCGGCGACGCTGTTCTTCGCTCTCACCGGGCGTGCCCCGTTCGAGGGGTCGAACCTGCCGGCGATCCTCTCCCAGCAGGTGACAAGTCCGGCGCCGCGCGTGCTGGCGGTGCGTCCCGAGGTGCCGGCCCGGCTCGCCGAGGTCGTTGACCGCTGTCTCCAGAAGGACCCGGCGGCGCGGGTGCAGGCCGGCGACGACGTGGCACGGATGGTGGGCGAGGCGCGGGGCCGCGACCTGCGGGCGCCGCCGCTGGTGCGCTCGTTCGTGCGCAACGCGCAGGTCACCACGATGGTCGTCCTCGCCCTCGGCCTCGGCAGCGGCGGTGCGAGCATCGGAACCGGCGGGACGACCATCACCGTGCAGGGATCGAGTATCGTCCTCACGGTCCTCGTCATCCAACTCGTCCTGGTGGCGCGCCGGCTGCTCCGAGAGGGCTACGCGTTCGAGGACATCCGCACCGCGCTCCTCGCCGAGGCACAGGTGCAGCAGGAGGAGTCCGAGGTCATCCGGCAGCGCAAGTGGGTGCGCCGCCTCGACTCGCTGTGGCACAAGCTGTGGGCGGGGCGGTTCGGCCGGTTCTTCTTCGAGGTCGCGGGCGCCGGCATCGCGCCGCCGGCGCGGACGGCGATCGCGTCGGCCGACCCGACCGAGCTGGTGCTGGGACGCTCGGCGCTCGCGGCGTGGGAGGCGCTGCCCGACGCCGAGCGGACCCAGGTGCGCGACGTGCCGGCGGTGGTGGCGCGGCTCGAGCGGGAGGCGGAGGCGTTGCGGGCGCGCGGAGACACGGGGGAGCGCCTCGCCGAAACCGTGGCCGCGCTGGAGAACCTGCGGCTCGGCCTGCTGCGCCTGCGGGCCGGCGTCGGCTCGGTCGGCGATGTCACATCGGTGCTCGAGCGCGCCCGCGAGATCGGCGAGTACGTGGACCGGCGGCTCGCGGCCGAGGCGGAGGTGAAAGGGCTGCTCGGCTGGCGCGGCTTCAGCCGTTCACCGGGGCCATGAAGCGCTCCTTGAGGAGGTCCCGGAACGGGGCGTATGCGGTGGAGAGGTGGCCGTACGTCTCCGGCTTCGCCTCGAGGCCGGCGAGGCTCGGCGGCAGCTCGGGGTCGAAGCCGAGCAGCGCCCGGATCTCCTCGGGGAACTTCGCCGGGTGGGCCGTCTCGATCGAGACGGCGAGCGTGTCCGTCGGCGCCGAGGGTGAGGCGAGGAAGTGCTGAAGCCCGGCCCAGCCGGCGGCCCCATGCGGCTCCAGCAGCGTCCCGCGGGTGTGCCACGCCTCGCGGATCGTCGCGCGCGTCGCGTCGTCGGAGATGCTCACAGCGTGGAAGTCGCGACGCATCCGTCCCAGGTCCGGCGGCTCGCGCAGCGTCCCGGTCTCGTCCATCCACCCGCCGTAGGCGTCCACCAGACGCGCCAGGTTCGACGGGTGGCCGACGTTCATGGCGTTCGAGAGGCACACCCGTGACGGGACGATCTTCTCGTAGCGGCCCGTTGCGAAGAACCGCGGGACCTCGTCGTTCGCGTTGGTCGCGATGACGATGCGCTCGATCGGCAGGCCCATGCGCCTCGCGATCACGCCTCCCATCATGTCGCCGAAGTTCCCCGACGGGACGGAGAAGACGACCGGCTCGCGGGCCGCGACGTCGGCCAGGCGGACGTACGCATGGACGTAGTACACGGCCTGCGGGAGCAGGCGCCCGATGTTGATGGAGTTGGCGCTGCTGAGGCGCAGCCCCGCCAGGTCGGGGTCGGCGAACGCGCGTTTCACCATCGCCTGGCAGTCGTCGAACTTCCCGTCCACCGCGAAGGTCGTGACGTTGCCGCCCAGCGTCGTCATCTGCCGGCGCTGCCGCTCCGACACCTCGGCCGCCGGGAAGAGCACGACGCTCTCGACGCCCGCGACGCCGTGGTAGGCGTGGGCCACCGCGCTGCCGGTGTCTCCCGAGGTGGCCGTCAGGATGACCAGCCGGCCCCGGTCCCCGGCCATGAAGGCCCCCATCCAACGGGCCATCATCCGCGCGGCGAAGTCCTTGAACGAGGCGGTGGGTCCGCGGTCAAGACGCATCAGCCAGCGCCGACCCTCGACGCGCTCCAGCGGCACATCGAAGTCGTAGGCGTCCTCGCAGAGGGCGCGCAGCGTCGCATCGTCGAGCTGTCCGGCGGTGAAGCGCCGGAGCACGGCCCAGGCGACCTCCGGGTAGGGACGCCCGGCGAGGTCCGCGAGCTCGGCGGCGTCGAGGGTCGGAATGGTCACCGGCATGAAGAGGCCGCGGTCGGCGGCCTGCCCCTGGAGGAGCGCGGCGCGCAGGTCCGCCGGCGGCACACTCCGGTTGGTGCTGGTGAAGAGGATCGGGTCGCTGCGCATCGCCGTGCTCCTGGGAGGGTCCGGCCGCCGCGGCCGGGAGGCGGTGTATCGCGCCGCCCCGGCACGCGTATCTTACATCCGGTCAGGCCTCGTCCGGGAATCCCGCTGGAGGTGCTCCATGGCCACCCCTGAGGTCATCACCCCGCCCGCCCCCGAGATCGCCGTCACGCCGGGGATGCAGCGCTACATCGACCACAACAACGCGTACCTCGCGCGGCGCGCCGCCTACATCCGCGACGTGGTCAAGCACTGGCGGTTCGACACCATCGCGGTCCACGGCCTGTACTCGGTCCAGGACGCCATTGACGACTACCAGGGCTCGATCATCGAGCCCGTCTTTCTCTCCACCTCCCAGGCGTTCCGCGACTCGGACGAGATGGCGGCCGCGCTCGCCTACCTGATTCCGTCGTGGACCTACTCGCGCATCGCGAACCCCTCGACCTACTACTACGAGTGGGTGCTGGCGCTGCTGGAGGGCTACGGCTTCGACGGCGAGACCTCCTGCTGCTCGACGTCCTCCGGGATGTCGGCGATCATGACGGCGGTCCAGCCGTTCCTGATGCACATCCGGCACAACACCTACGAGCCGCGGAACTTCCTGGCCACGGCGCAGTGCTACGGCGGGACCTTCCAGCAGTTCAACGTCCGTCTCCAGCAGGAGCGCGACATCGAGTGCCGCTGGATCCACGACCCGACGGACCTCGACGAGTGGGCCTCGAAGATCGACGCCAACACGCGCTTCCTCTACGGCGAGCTGCCGAGCAACCCGCAGCAGGGGTTCTTCGACATCCAGGCGGTGGCGGACCTCGCCCACGAGCACGAGCTGCCGCTGATCGTGGACAGCACGGTCGCGACGCCGGCGCTGCTCCGGCCCATCTGCCACGGCGCGGACATCGTCGTCCAGTCGGCCTCGAAGTCGCTCGCCTCCAGCGGCTTCGGGATCTGCGGCGCCGTCATCGCGCGCAAGGGGCTGGTGACCAGCGTCCCCATCGACGCGCTGCGCGAGGACTTCGCGCTCTACATCAAGTACCTGCCGAACCGGGACTACGGGCCGAACCTGCACCCGATGCAGGCG
>CAYLJK010000123.1:0-7258 GCA_964383975.1 uncultured Gemmatimonadales bacterium
TGCAGGCGGGACAGGATCCCTACCGCAGAAACACGCGCCGCGAGGTCGCCCTCCCGGCGCCGCACGGTGTCTTCCAGCACGCGCGCCACGTGCTTGAGCGCCGCGTCACCGGCCTGGTGGCCGTGCGTGTCGTTGATGCGTTTGAAGTGGTCCAGGTCCGCGATCATCAGCACCGCGCGCGCCAGCTCCCGCCGCCCCATCTCCTGGCTCAGGCGGCGGCGGTTCGGGAGGCCGGTGAGGTCGTCCGTGCGAGCGCGGTCGGCTTCGAGCCGCGCCTGGTACGCCGGCACCAGAGCCGGTCCGAACCGCCGCGACAGGTCCGACATCGCCGAGACGGCCTCGTTGGTGCCGATGTCCGGCACGCCCAGCGCGAACAGCGCACCGTAGGCGAGACCCCCCTGGACGACCGGCACGGAGATGCCGCCGTGCTGGCCGCGGCGCCGCTCGCCGGGGGCCAGGTGCATGACCTTCTCCTCCGAGCCGGCGACCACCGGCAGCGCGTGCTGCACCGCCCGCCCCGCCGGCGAGTCAATGTCCACCGCGATCCCCACGAGCCGCGGATCGTTGGTGGACGAGACCGACAGGATGCGCAGCGGGTCCCCCGGCTTCTCCCGCATCGCCAAGGCGCACGGCAGGCCGGTGCGCGCCGCCGCCGTCTGCACAAGGAGGTTGGCCAGCTCGTCGAAGCGCCGCTCGATGGAGAGGTCCGCCGCGAGATAGCTGGCGCTGTCGGTCGGGAGCAGGTCCTCCGGCACCTCGGGCTCCCGCGCCGGAACGCGGTTCGCCGCCGGCACGAGGTGTCGCGCGAGGACCCAGCCGACGCCGGCCCCGACGACCGCCCCCACCGCCCCTCCAGCGATCACCAGCACCGTGCCGCTCACGCGACGACCGCCGCGTCCGCCGTGCGCTCGAGGTAGCCGTGGAACAGCGCCTCCGCCTCCGCGATGGAGTGCACCTGGTGGAGGCGGCTCCGCAGCTCGGCGCTCCCGGGCAGGCCGCGCGTGTACCAGCCGAGGTGCTTGCGGAACTCGTGCGCCGTGTGCGGCGTGTCCCCGTCGATCGCGAGGATGAGACCCGCGTGCTCCAGCGCGACGCGAAAGCGCTCCTCCGGCGTCGGGTCGGGCGGCACCGGGCGGCCGTCGAGGAGCGCGCGCGCCTGGCGGAAGATCCACGGCTGGCCGAAGCTCCCGCGCGCGATCATCACCCCGTCACAGCCCGTCTGCTCGCGCATCCGCACCACGTCCTCGGGCACGTGCACGTCGCCGTTGCCGATCACGGGGATGTCGAGCGCCTCAGCCACCGCCGCGATCTCGGACCAGTCCGCCCTCCCGGAAAACATCTGGGTGCGGCTCCGCGCATGGAGCGTCAGCGCGCGCGCCCCCGCGTCCTGGCACCGCGAGGCGATCCCCACCGGGTCGCGCGTCGCCTCGTCCCAGCCCGAGCGGATCTTCACCGTGACCGGCAGCGTGGTGGCCGCCGCCACGGCGCGAATGATCGCCCCCACGAGATCCAGATCCCGCAGGCATCCGGAACCGCCGTTCCGCTTCACCACCTTCTTCACGGGACAGCCGAAGTTGATGTCCACGAAGTCCGGCTCGAAGGCCTCGGCCACGAGCGCCGCCGCCTCGGCCATCGCCCGCGGCTCCGCCCCGAAGATCTGGATGCCGATCGGACGCTCGGCGGCGTCGAACACGGCCATCTCGTACGACCGCTCCGACTTGCGCCGGAGGCCCTCCGCCGACAGGAATTCGGAGAGCACCACGTCGGCCCCGTACCGCCGGCACAGCAGGCGGAACGGCTGCTCCGACACCCCCGCCATGGGAGCGAGGAAGAGCGGGACGGCTTGGCCGTTGGTCGGGTACGGGAACATCGGGCGTAATCTGACCAGCGCGCGGCGAATAGTGAATACCGGGAGGCCTGGAATGGGGAATCGGGAATCGGGGCGCGCCGCGGGGATCCTCGTCGCGGCGCTGTTGCTCCTGGCCCCGGGGGCGCGGGCACAGGGGAGCACCGCGCAGCTGCTCGCGGCCGAACGGGACCTCGCCGCCGCGGCGGCGTCGCGGGGGCTCGCCGCCGCGCTCCCGGACGCGCTGGGGGCCGCGGGGATCTACCTCCATCCCGGTGCACCGGTGCTCGTCGGCGCGGAGGCCGTGCGCGCGTTCCTCGGCTCGCAGCCGGCCCTCGCGGAACTGCGGGTCACCTGGGAGGCGCAACACGCCGAGGTCTCGAGCGACGCGGCGTTCGGTGTGACGTGGGGAGTGAGTGCCGCAACGGTGCCGGGGCAGCCGGTCCGACTGGGCCGCTTCCTGGCGGCCTGGCGCCGCGACGAGGGCGCCTGGCGCCTCGCGGCCCTGGCGCTGGTCGGCGGTGCCCTGCCCGCGGCGGACGCCGCCCTGCTCCCTCCCGCCCTGGCCCGCTTTCACCCACCCGCCGGCACTTCGCCGTGGGCCGTCGCCGATCGCGCCTTCGCCGAGCTGGCGGGCCGACGCGGGGCCGCCGAGGCGTTCCGCGCGTACGCGGCGCCGGACGCGGTGACGTTCTCGTCCAGCGGGCTCCTGAACCGCGGTCCGGGCGCCATCCATCGCGCGCTGGCCGGCTTCGACGCCGAGTGGCGCTGGCACCCGGTGGCCGACGGCGGGTCGGCCGCCGGCGATCTCGGCTTCACGGTCGGCGAGGCCGTCATCACCGCACGCCTCGCCGACGGCAGCACCCGGGCTGGGCTCAGCAAGTACCTCTCCTTGTGGCGGCGGACGGCGGAGGGCATCCGCTTCCTCGCCGACGGTGGCAGCGCACGCCCCGGCCCGGCCGGGCCGCCGTGACGATGGCCCGGTTTGCCCCCCGCCCCCGGCGGCCCTAGTTTCTGCCGTCATGCAACTGCGGGACTACTTCTCCGAGGACACGATCGCCCTCAACCTCAAGGGCGCGACGAAGGACGCGGTCCTGAAGGAGATGGTCGGCCTCCTGAGGCTCGACGCGAAAAGCGAGGAGGCGCTGCTCAAGATGCTCAAGCGGCGCGAGAGCCTGGGCTCCACGGGCGTCGGCCGGGGCATCGCGATCCCGCATTCCCGTTCGCTCGTCGTCGGTCGCCTGCGCGTGGCCTTCGGCCGCAAGCCGGCCGGCGTCGAGTGGGCTTCCATCGACGGGAAGCCGGCTCACCTGGTCTTCCTCATCGTGGCGCCCCCTCTCGAGGTGAGCAATCAGTACCTGCCCGTGCTCGGCAAGATCGCGCAGTTCGCGAAGGAGGACGACGTGCCGAAGCGGCTCATGGAGGCGAAGGAGGCGGAGGAGGTGCTGGCGCTCATCGAGGAGAAGGGGATCTAGGGATGACGAGGCAAGCGGCGGTCGTCAGTCGGCAATAGGCGGCAGGGGCGGCTACCTTCGGAGCCGAAGGCGGCGCATCAGGGCCGTCAGCATCCGTGCAACCTCATCGCAGGCCCTGGGCGCCTCGTCTGTCGCACGCGATTCGATCCGCCTCAGCCGTTCACAGAGCAGCAGCTGCGTCTCAAGCTCCCGCGCCGAAGCGGCGGCCACCGTGAGGAACCGGGCGGTGTCCCTCGAACCTCGGCGCCCGTAGCCCTCCGCGATGTTCGACGGCACCGAGACCGCAGCCCGCCTGATCTGGCGCCCAAGATCAAGGCGTTCTTCCGGCGGCAGCGCCGCGGCGCAGCGGCAGGCCGGAAACACGCGCACAGCCCCAGGTGCCTACGCCAATGGCCTATTGCCTATTGCCTGTTGCCTATCTACTCCCACTCGATCGTCGCCGGCGGCTTCGAGCTGACGTCATACACCACCCGGTTCACCCCCGGCACTTCGTTCGTGATCCGCGTCGCGATGGTGCCCAGCACCTCGGGCGGGAACGGGAACCAGTCCGCCGTCATCCCGTCGAGGCTGGTCACGGCGCGCAGGGCGACGACGTTCTCGTAGGTGCGGCCGTCGCCCATCACGCCGACCGAGCGCACCGGCAGCAGCACGGCGAACGCCTGCCAGATGCGGTCGTAGAGCCCGGCCTGGCGGATCTCCTCCAGGTAGATCGCGTCAGCGCGCTGGAGCGTGGCGACCGCCTCGGCGGTCACGGGGCCGAGGATGCGCACCGCCAGCCCTGGGCCCGGGAACGGATGGCGGCGGACGATCTCCTCCGGCAGCCCCAGCTCGCGCCCCACCTGCCGCACCTCGTCCTTGAACAGCTCGCGCAGCGGCTCGATGAGGGCGAAGGGGAGGTTCGGTCGCAACCCGCCGACGTTGTGGTGCGTCTTGATCGTCACCGACGGCCCGCCGCGCGGCGAGAATGACTCGATGACGTCCGGATAGAGCGTCCCCTGCACGAGGAAGCCCACGTCCCCGCCCACCTGCCCGGCCGCCTCCTCGAACACGTCAATGAAGGTGTGACCGATGCGGCGCCGCTTCTCCTCGGGGTCGTCCACCCCCGCAACCCTCGCGAGGAACTGCGCGGCCGCGTCCACCACCACCAGTGGCGCGCCCAGCTCGGCCCGGAACGTCCGCTCCACCTGCGCCCGCTCGCCGGCGCGGAGCAGGCCGTGGTCCACGAAGATGCACGTCAGCTGGTCGCCGACCGCCTTGTACACCAGGGCCGCCGCCACCGCCGAGTCCACGCCGCCGGAGAGGCCGCAGATGACGCGCCGCGCCCCCACCCGCTCGCGGACCTCCCGGACGGCCACCTCGACGAAGTGGCCGGGGGTCCACGTCGGCTTCGCGCCGCAGATCTTGAAGAGGAAGTTGTGCAGCAGCTCGGCGCCGCGCGGCGTGTGGGCCACCTCGGGGTGGAACTGCACGCCGAACACCGGCCGCGCGCGGTGCGCGAACGCCGCGACGGGGGTGTTTCCGCTGCGCGCCAGCACCGTCCAGTCCGCCGGCGGGACCTCCACGCGGTCACCGTGCGACATCCAGACCGGCGTGCGGGTCCCCGGAGCGAAGCCGGAGAAGAGCGCGTCGTCCGAGGTGACCTCGACCTCGGCCCGTCCGTACTCCCGCTCGCCGCCGGGCCGGACCTCGCCGCCGCCGACCTGCGCGAGGAGCTGCATCCCGTAACAGATGCCGAGGATCGGCACACCCAGCCCGACGATGCCCGGGTCGAGCGCCGGTGCTCCCTCGTCGTAGACGGAGTTCGGACCACCCGAGAGGATGATCCCCGCCGGGCGGAAGTCGCGGACCCAGCCGGCGTCCTTCGGCGGGTGAATCTCGCAGTAGACGTGCGCCTCCCGCACCCGCCGGGCGATCAGCTGGGTGTACTGGGAGCCGAAGTCGATGATGAGCATGCGCTGGGATTCGTGCATGTGCCCCGGACGGCGACTGACGGGTGAGTGGTGAAGCGGCGGCGCGGTGAGGCAGGGGCCGTCCCTCCTCACCTCCACGCGTCCGCATCACCGCACGTCGCCCTCGCCTTCTCCTCCCGACCACACAGGTTCGAGCTGTTCTCCGCGCATCAGATCGTCGGGCGTCTCGCGGGTGCGGATCACGGCGAAGCGCCCTCCGTCCACCAGGATCTCGGGCGGCCGGGGTCGCGCGTTGTACGTGGACGTCATCACGAACCCGTACGCGCCGGTCCCCTGCACGACGAGCAGGTCCCCCTGGCGCAGCTCCGGCAGCTCCCGGTCCAGCGCGAAGAAGTCCCCACTCTCGCAGATCGGACCGACGACGTCGTAGTGCACCCGCGGCCGCCCGCTCCCGCCGTCCACCCGGATCTCGTGGTACGCCTGGTAGTGGCTCGGCCGGATCAGGTCCGTCATCCCGGCGTCCACCACCGCGATCATCTTCCCGCCGGCGCGCTTGCGGTACAGCACCCGGGTCAGCAGCACGCCGGCGTGACCCACGAGAAACCGCCCGGGCTCCACCACCAGCCGCAGGCCCGTGGCCGCCACGTGCGGCACGATCGCGTCCGCGTACGCCTCGACCGTCAGCGGACGGTCCGCCTCGCGGTAGCGGATGCCGAGGCCGCCCCCCAGGTCGAGCTCGGTGAGGGTTTCGATGCCACGCGCGCGCACCGCCGCGACGAGAGCCGTCATCTTCAGCACCGCCTCGACGAACGGCGCCTGGTCCTGGATGCCGGAGCCGATGTGCATCGCGAGACCGCGCAGCACCAGGGCGGGCGTGCGAGCCGCCCGCACCGCCAGGTCCTCCACGTCGTCGTACGGCACGCCGAACTTCTTCCCCTTCACCCCGGTCGCCGTGTACGGGTGCACGTCCACGAGCACCTCGGGGTTCACACGGATGGCGCACGGCGCCGTGCGGCCGGTCGCGGCGGCGACCTCCGCGAGCAGCGTCAGCTCCTCCTCCGACTCCACGTTGATGAGCCCGACGCCCACCTCCAGCGCGGCCCGCATCTCGTCGGCCGTCTTCCCCACCCCGCTGAACACCGTGTCCGCGCCGGTGAAGCCCGCCCGCAGGACGCGGGCCAGCTCCCCGGACGAGACGATGTCGGCCCCCGCCCCAAGGGAGCGCAGGAGCGCCAGGATGGCGAGGTTGCCGTTCGCCTTCACGGAGAAGCAGATGCGGTGCGGGACCGGACCGAGCGCCGTGTCGAGCGCCCGGTAGGCCTCCCGGATCCGCTGCGCGCTGTAGATGTAGGCCGGCGTGCCGACCGCCTCGGCGAGGCGCGCCAGCGGCACGCCGTCCGTGGTCAGTACGCCTTCGCCCACACCGCCTCGCTGGTGGCCGCCGCGCCGCACCAGAGGCAGCGCGACGGCGCCGTGGGGGAGCGGAACTCCTCGTCCGGGAGCACCCGCACGGTGGCCTTCGTCCGCTCCTTGATCTCCTGCTCGCAGGTGCCGCTGCCGCAGAAGCCCGCGTACACGAACCCGCCCTCCCCGTCCATCAGCGACAGGAAGTCGTCCTTCGAGAGTCCGCGGTGCGAGTGCTGCTCCCGCCGCACCCGCGCCGCCTCGAGCAGCTCGCGCTGGATGAGGGCCAGCAGCGCCTGCGCCTCGGCCACCAGGCCGTTCAGCGGGAGCGGCGCCTTGCCGCCCGTGCGGCGTGCCGCCGTCACCTGTCCCTGCCCGACGTCCCGCGGGCCGACCTCCAGCCGGAGCGGGACGCCGCGTCCCTCGTGCTCGTAGTACTTGGCGCCGGGCTTCATCCCGTCGCGCAGGTCCACCTGCACCCGGATCCCGACCCTCCGCAGCTCCGCCGCCGCCGTCTCCGACACCTCCAGGACGGCCGCCCGCTCCGTGTCGGTCCGGTAGATCGGCACGATCACGGCCTGCACCGGCGCGAGCTTCGGCGGAATGACCACGCCCACGTCGTC
>CAYLJK010000124.1:0-7246 GCA_964383975.1 uncultured Gemmatimonadales bacterium
CGATCGCCTGGCTGCACGAGGAGACGCAGCGCACGCAGGGCGGGCTCCCGCTCGCCGAGGCGGAGGCCGTCGTCCGCTCCCTGGCCTCCGCGATGCACGGGGACCAGGCCGTGGTGCTCCCGCTCCTCCAGATCCGCCGCTACGACGAGTACACCACCACGCACTCGCTCAACGTCTGCGTGCTGGCGATGGGCCTCGCCGAGTGGATGGGCCTGGGCGCGAGGGATGTGCGGGCCTTCGGCACCGCCGGGCTCTTGCACGACATCGGGAAGACCCGCATCCCGACGGACATCCTCAACAAGGCGGGGCGGCTCGACCCGCTCGAGCGCGCGGCGATGAACCAGCACCCGGTCTTCGGCGCGCAGATCATCATGGAGTCGGAGGAGCGGCTCGACCTCGCCGCGGTAGTGGCCTACGAGCACCACATCATGGTGAACGGGGGCGGATACCCGCGTTTCGACTATCCCCGCGAGTGCCACCAGGCGAGCCGGCTCGTCCACGTCTGCGACGTGTATGACGCGCTGCGCACCAACCGGCCGTACCGCGCCGCGTGGCCCGCGCCGAAGGTGCTGGCCTACTTGGAAGAGCGCTCCGGGACCGAGTTCGACCCCGACGCGGCGCGGGCGTTCGTGCGGATGATGGCGGAATGGGAGCCGAAGCTGGCGCAGCGCGCCGACATGGCGGCCGCGACCGCCGAGCCGACCGGCGACGCCGCGGCGGCCTCAGCCGGCGCGGGAGAGGCCTAGCGAGAGCTGGGCGTCGCGACGCGCCACTGCCCACGCGTGCGAGGGCACGCCCTGCTCGGCCACTTCCAGCCGGCCGCGGAACCGCGAGGTCCGCAGCGCCGCGCGGACCGCCGCGCGCGCGAGGTCCGGCCGGTTGCACCGTTCACTCACGTGCGCCAGCACCAGCAGCGCCATCCCGGGGTGGGCGACCTCCGCGGCAAGCGCCGCGGCCTGCGCGTTGGAGAGGTGCCCGCCGCGCCCCGCGATCCGCTCCCGCACCACCGGCGGGTAGGCGGAGCCCCGCAGCAGCACCTCGTCGTGATTGGCCTCGAGCACCAGCGCGTCGAGGTCGCGGCAGGCGTGCACAAGCGCAGCGGTCGGCGAACCCACGTCGTAGGCGATGCCCGCGCGATGGCCCGCCGCGTCCGCGACCACGACCATCACCGGCTCCCGTGCGTCGTGCGCGGTGGGCCAGGCCGTGACGGTGAAGAGCCCGAGCCCGGTGGGGCGGCCCGAGGGCAGGGTGACGCGCGGGATGCCGGCCGGGAGGTCGAGTGCGTCATGCGTCCCGGCGCTCGCGGCCACCGGCAGCCCCCACGTCGCGGCTGCGCGGGCGGCGCCCCGCGCGTGGTCCCCGTGCTCGTGTGTGAGCACCAGGCCAGCGAGTGTGGCGGGATCCAGGTTCACGGCGGCACAGCGGCGTTTGAGGTCGCGGAACGAAAAGCCGGCGTCCACCAGGAGCGCGGCGCCGCCGGCGTGCAGCAGCAGGGCATTGCCGCGGCTCCCGGAGCCGAGGACCGTCAGTCGCACGGCAGGCCCGTCGCGGCGGTCCAGACGGCGGCGAGCCAGCGCCGCGTCGCCTCGTCGAAGGCGACGTCGCGCCGCGGGAGGACGCGGGCCGCGGTCTGGAGGAACGCCGCGCCGTCGAGCACCGCGTCCGGGTCGTCGGTCCCCCAGGCGAACGGGGGCACGCGCGGCCCCGGACGGCGCGTCCCGAAGACGTTGGCACCAGTCCCGAGCACGCAGCCGGTCGGCAGCATGGTACCGATCGCCGTCTTCACGTGGTCGCCGATGAGCGAGCCGAGGAACGTCATCCCGGTCTCGACGCGGCCGCCCGCGAGCTGGAGCCGCACCGGGCCGTAGGTGTTCTTGAGGTTCGAGGTGATCGTACCGGCGCCGAGGTTGACCCAGCGCCCCACGACGGAGTGCCCCAGGAACCCGTCGTGCGCCTTGTTGGCGTAGCCCACGAAGACGGTGTTCGACACCTCGCCGTGCACGACGCACCGCGGCCCGATGCTGCGTTCGCGGATCGGTCCGCCCTCGAGGCGGGAGCCGGGGCCGACCGCGAGCGGTCCGGCCAGGCGGGTGAACGCGCGCACCTCGACTCCGCGCCCGAGCCAGACGGGGCCGGTCCGCACGTCGAAGACCACGTGCGGTTCGACGGCGGCCTCCCCGGCGAAGACGCGCGCCGGATCGCCCAGCACCGTGCAGCCGTCGGGGACCTGGGGGACGTGGGACGCGGCGACGGCGGCGAGGTCCGCCTGGAGGACCGCGGGGAGGTCGGCGACGAGCCGCCACGCACCCTCGAGGAGGATGCCCGGGACGGAGACACTCGGCCAGGCCGCCGGAAGCGGGAGGCCCGGCCAGGCGACGCCCTCCGGCAGCGCAGCGCCAACCGTCGCGCCGGTGCCGTCCACGAACCGGACCGGCGCGGCGGGCATCTCCACGGCGAAATCGGGGGCGGGGACGAACGCCGAGCGGACGACGAGCCTCGGCTCCAGCGTCGCGTCGGGGTGAGGGAGGACCAACGGAGCGTCGGCCTCGGTGTAGTCGCGCAGGTGCGCCGGGGCGAGGTGGCCCGAGGCGGGGCGGCCGAGCACGTCCTCCCACCGCTCGCGGAGCAGCGGCGCGCCGTAGCGCAGCTCGCCGATCGGCCGCGAGCCGGCGAACGGCTCGAACCGGGGGAGGTCGTCGGGATCGTCGTAGAGGAAGAGCAGGGCGCTCATGCGCCCCGCTCCCCGGCCAGCGTCGGCGGAAGCCGGTCGAGAATCTTCTTCAGCTCCGGCGCACGCTCCGCCGTGGTCACGAGCGTCACGCCGCGAGCCCGGACGACCACCGCGTGCTCGAGGCCGCAGACGACCGTCGTCCCCTCCTCGCTCCAGACGACGCAGTCCGAGGTGTCCACGAGGTGCACCTCGCCGACGGCGACGTTCCCGTGCGCGTCCGTCGGCCGCACGCGGCGCAGCGCCGCCCACGAGCCGACGTCGTCCCAGCCGAAGTCCGCGGTCAGCACGGCGCCGCGCGCCGTGCGCTCGAAGACGCCGACGTCCACGCTGATCGCCGTCACGGCGCGGAAGTACCCCTCGACGTCCCCGCGATCGAGCGCCGCAAGACCGGCGGCGAGTTCCGGCGTGTGGGCCTCCACCTCGGCGCGGAACCGCCGCGCCGTCCAGGCAAACAGCCCCGTGTTCCAGGACGCGCCCGCGGCCAGCAGCTCCTGGGCGCGTGCGGCGTTGGGCTTCTCGACGAACCGGGCGATGCGCCGCGCGCCGCCGAGCGGGGCGCCGGGCACGATGTAGCCGTAGCCGAGTTCCGCGCGCGCCGCGGGCGCCCCCACGGTGACCAGCACGTCCGCCTCCTCCGCGAGGCGCAGCGCGTCGGCCGCGGCGCGGCGGAAGGCCTCGCCGTCCGACACCGTCCAGTCGGCATGCAAGGAGACGACGGCGGCGGCGGGGTCCGCCGCGGCGGCACGCGCCGTCGCCCAAAGGAGGGCGGGAGCGGTCGAGGCGGCGAACGGCTCGGCGAGCACGTTGTCTGGCGGGAGCATCGGCAGCGCCGCGCGGACGGCGCGCTGGAGCGCCCGCGACGTCACGACCAGCACCCGCTCGGCCGGGACCAGCGGCAGGACCCGCTCGACCGACTCGACCAGCAGCGGCCGTGCGCCCGCCAGCGGGAGCAGCTGCTTCGGACGGTTCGCCGTGGAGAGGGGCCAGAACCGCGAGCCCACGCCGCCGGCGAGCACCACGGCCCACTGCATCAGGCGTCCCCGACCGCGCCGTGCTCGGGCGGCACGCCGAGGAGGTCCTCCACCTGGCGGCGCAGCTTCTTCACCGAGAACGGCTTCGTGACGATGGCGGCGGCGCCGAGCGACCGCACTTGCTCGACCTGCCCGACCTGGCCGGCGGCCGTCAGGATGAGGACCGGCATGGCCGCCAACTCCGCGTCCGCGCGCAGCATGGCGAGCAGCTCGGCGCCGCTCATCCCCGGCATGTTCAGGTCCAGGAGCACCAGCTGCACGTCGCGGTGCTCGCGCAGGAAGGCGAGGCCGCTCGCGGCGTCGGGGCAGCCCGAGACCCGGAACGGTCCGCGCTCGAACCCCTGGCGCACGATGCGCGCGATGAAGGGTTCGTCGTCAATGACGAGCAGATGGTGCGGCGCGGCCGACACCTAGAGCAGTCCGGCGATCTCCGCGCGGTGGCGGGTCAGGTCGTAGAGCAGGGGACCGAGGTTGGTTCGCGGGCGCACCAGAAGCAGCAGCGTGGCTTCGTCCGAGAGGTGGGTCACGAGGGCGAAACCGGCGCTGTACTCGATCACGCCGCCGTGCATGGCCCCTCGGCCGGCGTGATGCCCGAGCTGCGCGGCCGCCTGCACCATGCTCGGCACGAGCGCCGCCAGCACCTCCGGATCGGCCCCGTCACGGGTACGGCTGGCGATGGGCAGCCCGTCGTTCCCGAGGATGATCACCGCCTCGACGCCGTCCCGGCGCCCCAGCGCGTCGACGACCTCGTGGATGGTGGGCATGCGGTCCTCAGGATAGGGTCGGGGTATCGTAGGACGCGGGCAGGGCGCTGTCAAGCACGGCGGCGACGTTGCTTCGGCCTCGCAACTCACCTATTCTTCGCATCTTGCGCCATGCCTGAGACCCGCCGCCCCACGCTGCGACGCGCCCTGCGCACCGCCCTCCCGGCGGTGCTCGCCCTCGCCTGCTCCGACAACCCGATCCTGCCGCCGGCGCAGGTCCCGGTGGCGGAGCAGCAGATCACGCTCTACGGCCTCACCGGCACGCCGGTGAACACGCCGTCGGGCTACAACATGATCCAGCTGGTCGAGGTCCGGCTCGACCAGACCAACGACTTCGATTTCGCCCTCGAGATCGCGCCCGAGTCCACGCTCGGCCTTGGGACGGGCGGAACGCTCGCGGCGGCCCTGCTGCCGCGCGGCTACTTCGGATTCGCGCCCGACGGCGGCCTCCAGCGCCTCCCGGACCAGCCACTCGACTCGATCCACATCGCGCCCGAGACCGGCTACGAACGCAACTTCCCGGTCCGCATTGACTCGGGCGCCGTGCTGGTCGCGGCCTCGCGCATCCAGTTCTGCAACTTCAACGTGTACCGGCCGAAGTACGCGAAGCTGGAGATCCGGCAGCTGGACTACGGCGCGCGGCGCGCCGTCATCCGGGTGGTCCTGGACCCGAACTGCGGCTACCGGAGCCTCGACCCCGGCATCCCCACCCGCTGACATGCTCGACCCCCGCATCTTCCGAGACGCCGACGCGTACGCCGAGGCGTGCGCGCGCCTCGCCCGCCGCGGCGCGGACCCGGAGCGCGACGCGCTGCTGGAGGCGCTGCGCGCGGCCGCTGAGCGCCGCCGTGCGCGCATCGCCGAGGGCGACGCCCTGAAGGCCGAAGCGAACGCCGTGAGCCGGCAGGTGGGGGAGCGGAAGAGGCGTGGCGAGGACGCCGCGGACCTCCTGGCCGCCGCGGCCGACCTCTCGCGCCGTGCCGAGGAGGCGCAGCGGGCCGCGGCCGAGGCGGACGAGGCGTTCCGCCGGCTGTTGCTCGAGGTGCCCAACCTCCCGGCGCCGGACGTCGTCGCCGGCGACGCGTCGGCGAACACCGTGGTGCGGTCCTGGGGCGAGCCGGTGCCGGCCGCGCTGTGGCGCAGGCCGCACTGGGAGGTGGCGCGCGCCGTCGGCCTGCTCGACTTCGAGCGGGCCGTGAAGCTGACGGGATCCGGGTTCCCGCTCTACACGGGGATGGGTGCGCGGCTCGAGCGCGCGCTGGTCGGCTACCTGCTCGACCTCCAGGCGCGCGAGCACGGGTACACCGAGGTCAGCCCGCCCTTCGTGGTCAACCGCGACACGATGACGGGCACGGGCCAGCTCCCGAAGTTCGAGGAGGATCTCTACCACGTCGCGAGCGACGACCTGTTCCTCATCCCAACGGCGGAGGTCCCGGTCACCAACCTCCACCGCGGGGAGATCCTCGCCGGCGACGTGCTGCCGATGCGCTACGTCTCCTACACGCCCTGCTGGCGCCGCGAGGCGGGGGCGCACGGGGCGGACACGCGCGGCATCCTGCGCGTGCACCAGTTCGACAAGGTCGAGATCGTCTGGTTCACCGCGCCCGACCAGGCGGACGCGGCGCACGAGCAGCTGACTCGCGACGCGGAGACGGCGCTCCAGCGTCTGGGCCTGGCGTACCGCGTGGTGAAGCTCGCCGCGGGGGACTTGGGGTTCGCCAACCACCGCACCTACGACCTGGAGGCGTGGGCCCCGGGGGTGGGGAAGTGGCTGGAGGTCTCCAGCTGCTCGAGCTACGGCGATTTCCAGGCGCGCCGGATGGAGATTCGTTACCGGCCGAAGCCGGGGGCCAAGCCCGAATACGTGGCGACGCTCAACGGCTCGGCCCTCGGGCTCGCCCGCGTGCTCATCGCGGTCATCGAGACGTACCAGCAGCCGGACGGTACGCTGCGCGTCCCCGACGTCCTCGTGCCGCTGATGGGCACGGATCGGATCGGACCCGGCGGTGCGTGAGGCCGACGCCCGGACGCGGGCGCTGTGGGCCCTCATCGCGACCGCGGCCGTCCTCACCGTCGTCCTGGCGTGGCAGGTGGCGCGCCACCTCACCGCCGACGCGCGCCGCAGCACCGAGTCGTACGCCCGCATCTTCCGCGGCCTCACCGATCCGCGGGAGGGGGCGGGCACCGAGGCGCTGCTCGCGCTCGCCGCGGCGATCCGCGCGGAAGGGATCCCCCTCGTGGTGACCGACCCGCGCGGCGTCGCGACCGACACCGCCAACCTGCCGCGCCCGCTCGCGCTCGATTCCCCGGAGCTGCGGGCCTTCGTCGCCTCGCTCGACCGCGTCAACCCGCCGGTGGTGGAGCCCGGGGTGGGGACCATCCACTTCGGCGCGCCGCCGGTGCGGCGCCAGCTGCGGCTGGTCTTCGCGCTGCTGGTCGTCGCGCTCCTCGCCATGCTGGGCACGGCCTGGATCGCGCACCGCGCCGGAGTGCGCGGGTCTCAGGACCGGGTCTTCGTCGCGATGGCGCGAGAGTCAGCCCATCAGCTGGGGACGCCGCTCTCCTCCCTGGCGGGCTGGATCGAGGTGCTGCGCGGCAGCACCGACGGCGGCTCGCGCGATGTGGCCGAGCATTTGGCCGCCGACTGGCGCCGGCTCGAGCGCGTGGCGCGCCGCTTCGAGCGGATCGGCCAGCCGCCGCGGCAAGAGCCGGTGGACCTG
>CAYLJK010000125.1:0-1392 GCA_964383975.1 uncultured Gemmatimonadales bacterium
GCCTGGCGCTGGGTGGCGCGGACCCGCGGGACGTGCTCGCGGCAGGGGGCGCCGCGCACCTGCTGGGCGGCCGGCGCGTCCCACGCACCACGGAGGAACTCCAGGTGGCGCTCGTGCAGGCCGCCGAGCGCAACCACGGGATGCTCACCGTGGCGGAGGCCGTGGCGGAGACCGGGCGGGGTTTCAAGGACGTACAGGCCCAGCTTCGCGACATGGCCGTGAACGGCTTCATCGAGCTGGATTCGGACGATCAGGGGCAGGAGTACTACCGGTTTCCGGGTGTCGGTGAGGGGTGATGAGGTGAACAGGGTGGTGGGTGGTGCGTGATGGGTCGCGGGGTCGCACCCCCGACACCCATCACCGACCACGTCACACTCCATCACGCGTCACCGATCACGCCTCGTCAGAAGTACCTCCTCGCCATCCCCACCGACACCGCCCAGCGTCCCGCCTCGACGCCTTCGGCCCACTGCCATCCGCCCGCGATCTCGACGATGTCGCCGCGGACGGTGCGGGTCGAGCCGATGCGGAGCGCCAGCCCGGCGTCGCCGCGGGCCCGCGCGGGGTCGTCGTCGTAGTGCGCCGTTCCCCACTCCACGAAGGGCGCCGCGCCCAGTCCCACCAGGCCGAAGAGCTCGTGTGCCAGGATGATGCGGTGCTCCACGGCGACCCAGGTGACCCGGGTGCCGGTGAACGCGTGGGCTCCGAAGAGCCGCGGTCCCGCCCGCGAGACCCACAGGTCGTACTCCGTCCCCGGAGCCGGGTCCGCCGCGGCGGCGGCGTAGCCGTGGACGATGAGCGTCTGCGCCGGGAGGGCGCGGGCCAGGAGGGTCGCCGCGACGCTCACGCGACCCGAGTCGAGGCCGTGGTCCGTGAACACGCCGTGCCCGGCCGCCTGCACGGTGTACACCCCGCGCTCGCCGCCGGAGCCGAATCGCGCGGACAGTTCCGCGCCGATGCCGCCGCCCGGCGCCGTGCCGCCGCGCGAGGCGGGCACCGCCCACAGCCCCGCGCGCAGGCGCCGCGAGAGGTCCACGTCCTCGCGGCGCGCGAACGCGTTCACCCCGTCGAGCACGGCGTAGCGGAGCGCCGCGGCCTCGATCCCGGCGCCGAAGGCCGTGGTGAAGGTGTGCGTCCGCTCCGCGCCCTCGGGGACCGCGTCGTAGCGGCCGCCGGCGGCGCGGGCCCAAGCCCGGAGATAGCCGCGCGTGGAGGTCCGCAGCGCCCATCCGGCCTCCCCTCGCACCATCGCCACGCGCCGGTCGAACGCGCCGTCCCGCACGCCCTGGCGCCACCGCACCACGCGGTCGTCCGCGACGAAGCCGTCCAGCAGCCCGAGCGGCGGCCGCATCGGGAGAGGCGCCGTGATCGGTTCGCCGCAGCTCTATCCGG
>CAYLJK010000125.1:1402-7227 GCA_964383975.1 uncultured Gemmatimonadales bacterium
ACGCGCGGCTCGTCGCGGCGAGGAACGGCACGCCGAACGAGGCGAAGGCCCGCTCGCCGTCCGAAAGCTGGGCGTACTCGAGGGCGAGGCGGGCGCGCAGGGACGAGACCACCGGATTCCGATACGCGAAGGCCAGGGTCGAACGGTCCGGGTCGCGGCCGTACCACACGTTGAAGCCCACGGCCGCGCCGAGGAGGTTCTCCTCCTGCAGCGCGACCAGCCACGTGGCGCTGCCGCCGGCGCCGCGGTACTCGAACTGCGGCTTGGTGCTCCAGCCGTCGCGCGTCTCGACGACCACGGCCCTGGCCGGCGGCGCGCCGCCGGCCCGCGCTGTGGAGTCGAGCCGGACGCGCGCGTCCGTGAAGATGCCCGCGGCGCGCAGCGCGCGCTCCCCCTCGGCGATGCGCGCGGAATCCGCCGCGTCGCCCGGTCGGATGGGGAGGAGGCGGCGCGTCGTCCGGTCGCGCGTCCGCACGTGGAGCGCGTCCACGACGCGGCCCAGCAGCGGCGGACGTGCCGAGTCCGATTCGTAGATGTTGCGGCCGCGGACGACGATCGTGTCGATCACGGGTGCCGGAGCGGACGGCGCCGCGGCAGCCTGCGCGAGGGCGCGCGCCGGCACCAGCAGCGCCAGCGCGAGGAGCAGGCGCCGCGTCATACGTCCCGCAACACCTCCATCGCCGTGCGGCGGAACACTTCCCGGCTCGCCGTGAGCCCGACGAGCGCGACCAGCGCCGTCACCGCCACGAAGACCACGCCGAGGGGTCCGGCGGGGAGGATGAACGGCAGCTCCAGTACCCACATCACGAACGCCCACCCGCAGCCGATGGCCAGGCCCGTGCCCACCACCGCCGCGAGGACGCCGAGCGCGACGTACTCGGCGAGGAGAATCCGCGAGAGCTGGCGCCGCGTGGCGCCGAGCGCCTTGAGCAGCGCCCCCTCGCGGATGCGCTGGAGCCGGCCCGCGGCCACCGCGCCGAGGAGGACGAGCGCCCCGGTCGTCAGGCTGAGCCCGGCCATGAAGCGCACGGCGACGGCCACCTTCCCGAAGACCCGCTCGACCGTGCCCTGCACGACGGCGACGTCGAAGGCGATGACGTTGGGGAACCCCTCGGCGACCGCGCGCTGGAGCACCGCCCGTCCGCCGGCGTCCTCCACCCGGGTGAGGGCGACGTACGTGGCCGGCGCCCGCCGCAGCGCGGCGGAGCTGAAGACCGCGAAGAAGTTCGGCTCGAAGCGAGCCCAGTCCACCTCGCGCAGCGCCACGATGCGGGTCTCGACGCTCAGCCCCTGGACGTCCCAGGTGAGGCGGTCGCCGATCCCCACCTTGAGGTCCGCCGCGACGTCGGTGGAGAGCGAGAGCGGGAAGACGAGGGTCCCGGTGCGGTCGGGCACGCCCTCGCCGGCGCCGTGCCACCAGGCGCCGCGGGCGAGCGTCTCGGAGGCGACCGCCGAATCGCGCCACGTGGAGCGGTACTCGCGGCGGAGCGTCCAGGCGGCGGGACGCGCCGCGCCGGTGTCGGCGAGGACCTGCTCGCGCGGGCGCCCGTTCACCCCGGCGATGCGCATCGGCACGATCGGCACCAGCTGGAGCAGCGGGTGGCCCGCCTCCCGGATGACGCCCGCAAGCCGGTCGGCCTGGTCCTGCTGGATGTCCACGAAGACGAGGTTCGGGCGGCCCTGGGTCATCCGCGTGGCGCGGACGACCTGGTCGAGGAGGTTGGCCTGAACGAGGTACACGGCGGCGAGGAGGCCGACGCCGAAGCCGAGGGCCGTCACGACGGCGCGGGTCTGGTTACGAGGCCGGTGCAGGTTGGCGAGGCCCTGCCGCAGGACGTACGGCCAGCGCGCGCGGATCTCCCGCTGCTGCGTGAGGCGCCGCGCCGCCCACACCGTGAGCCGGGCGCTCAGGGTCAGGACGCCGACGCTGATCGCGATGGCGACGGCGAAGCCGAGGCCCACCCGCGGGTCGGTGTTGCGCGCCATACAGAGCGCCAGGACGCCGATCGCGAGAAGCCCGAAGGCCGCGAGGCGCCACGGGTCGCGGGGAAGCGCGGCGTCGGTCTCGTAGGCCTTGCGGATCGCCTGGAGCGGCGAGACGAGCCGCACCTCCAGCAGGGGCCGCAGTGCGAAGAGCACCGACACGGCCACGCCGATGCCGATGCCGGCCAGGAGCACGCCCGGCTCCAGGCGCACCTGCACGTCCACCGGCAGCACGCCGTGCAGCGCGCGCGGGAGGAGCAACTGCAGTCCCACGCCGAGCGCCGCGCCGACGAGCGCCGCGGCGAGTCCGAGGGCGACGGCCTGGACGAGGTAGATGGCGAAGACCAGCGGCCGCCGCGCGCCGAGGCAGCGCAGGACGGCGATGGTCTCGAGCTTCCCGGCCAGGAACGCGGTGATGCCGCTGGCCACGCCGATGCCGCCGAGCAGCAGGGCGATGAGGCCGACGAACTGGAGGAACGACGACAGGTTGTCCAGCGCGGTGGTGAGGTCGGACTCCGCCTCCTGCGCGGTCGTGACGTTGACGCGGTCCGCGGCGAGCGCGCGGTTGTGGCGGTTGGCGAACCGCGTCGCCTGCCGGGGCTCGTCGAAGCGGAGCAGGGCGTTGTAGCGCACTCGGCTGCCGAAGACGATGAGTCCCGTCTCGCGCACGTAGCGGTCGGGGATGTACACCTGCGACCCGAAGGCGTTGATGCCGCCGCCGAGCCGCCCGGGGACGTCGCCGACCGTGGCCGCGATGACGAACGCGCTGTTCCCGAGCACGAGCGTGTCGCCGACGCGCGCGCCGAGGGCGACGAGGAGGCTGGTGTCGGCGATGGCGACGCGGCCGGTGTCCAGCGCGTCCCAGCGGCCGGCGGGCGCCGTCGCGACGGTTCCGTAGAACGGGAACGCCGGCCCGACGGCCCGCACCTCGGCGAGGCGGCTGCGGTCAGGAATGCGCGGGACATACGCCATCGAGGAAAAGACGGTCCGCCGCGTCACACCGATCCCGGCCCAGCGCGCGGAATCGAGCAGCGCCTCCACGGCCGGCGTGAAGGCGCGGCTGCTCCCCAGCATGAGGTCCGCCCCGAGCAGCGTGCGGGCCTCGAGGCGGACGGCGCGCTCGAGGTTGGCGGTGAACGAGCTGATGGCGACGAGCGCCGCGACCCCGACGGAGATGGCGGAGGCGAAGAGGAGCAGGCGGCGGCGGGAGGCGCGGCTCTCGCGCCACGCCATCCGCACGAGGAACCGCACGCGCATCAGGCGGCCTCGGCCGCGACCGCGACCCCGTCCCGGAGGTGGAGCACGCGCTGCGCCCGCTCGGCGAGATCGCGCTCGTGCGTGACGAGGACGAGCGTGGTCCCCCGCTCGCGGTTGAGCCCGAGGAGGAGGTCCACGATCCGCGCGCCGGTGCCCGCGTCGAGGTTGCCAGTGGGCTCGTCGGCGAAGAGGATGCGGGGCTCGTTGGCGAAGGCGCGCGCGATCGCGACGCGCTGCTGCTCGCCGCCGGAGAGCTGGGCCGGGTAGTGGTGCTCGCGGCCGGCGAGGCCGACGCGTTCCAGCAGCTCCCGGGCGCGCGCCGCGGCCTCGGCGTGGTCGCCGCGCGCCAGCTCGATCGGCACCTGCACGTTTTCCTGCGCCGTGAGCGTCGGGATGAGCTGGAACGACTGGAAGACGAAGCCGACCTTCTCGGCGCGCAGCCGCGCGCGGGCGTCCTCGCTCATCCGCCCCAGGTCGTGGCCGTCGAGGCTCACGGTGCCCGACGTCGGCACGTCCAGGCCCGCCAGGAGGCCCAGCAGCGTCGTCTTCCCGCAGCCGGACGGTCCCACGACGGCGAGGAATCCTCCCGGCCCGACGTCCAGACTAACTTCCTTCAGCACCGTCAGCGGCCGGCCGCCGCTGGGATACACCTTCGTCAGGTTCAAGGCACGCAGCATGGCGGGAATGATACCCAGAGCGGGGCTCCTGCTGCTCGCCCTGGCTGTGGCGTGCGCGCGACAGGACGGGCGCGGGCGCGAGGCGCGCGCGCGGACGTCCGGGGACGCGCCGGCGCCGCCGCCGGCGGCCGACTCGTCGGACGGGCGGCCCGTGATCCTCTTCCTTGGCACGTCGCTCACCGCGGGACTGGGGCTCGATCCGGACTCCGCGTACCCGGCCGTCATCCAGCGGCGGCTCGATTCGCTCGGGCTGGCCTGGCGCGTGGCGAACGCCGGGGTCTCGGGGGAGACGTCGGCGGGAGCGCTGCGGCGGCTCGACTGGATCCTCCAGGACGGCGTCCGCATCCTGGTGGTCGAGACCGGGGCCAATGACGGGCTGCGCGGCATCGAGCCCGAGTCCACGCGCGCCAACCTGCGGGCCATCGTCGTGCAGGCGCGCCGCCGCGACCCGGCGCTGACGATCGTGCTCGCGGGGATGGAGGCGCCGCCCAACATGGGTCCGCGCTTCACCACGCGCTTTCGCACCGTGTTCCGGGACCTGGCGCGGCAGGAGCGGCTCCCGCTCATCCCGTTCCTCCTCGACGGCGTCGGCGGCGTGGACTCGCTCAATCAGGCCGACGGCATCCACCCCACGGCGCGCGGCGCCGTCCGCGTGGCGGACAATGTCTGGCAGGTGCTCCTGCCGCTGGTCCGCGCGTGCGACCCGGCCACCGCGTCGGGCGCCTGTCCGTTCTGAGCCGCGTGCGGCGCCTCCCTGTCCCGCACCTCGTGCGCCGGCTGGACGACGGCCGTGCCATCGAGATCCGATGGGAGGCGGAGGGCCACGCGGGCGTCTTCCCCGCGCGGGACCTCCGGCTCGCCTGTCCGTGCGCCGGGTGCGTGGAGGAGCTGACCGGGCGGCCGCTGCTCGACCCCGCCGTGGTGCCGCCGGACGTGCGCGCGCTCGCCGTGCGCCTCGTCGGCGGCTATGCTGTGACGTTCGAGTGGAGCGACGGCCACGCCACGGGCATCTACCCGTGGGAGCGGCTGTTCGCCACGTGTCCGTGTCCCGCGTGCGCGGCGCGCCGCGCGGCCCCCTGACCCGAGGTTCCGTCCCCGATGGAATGGCTGACCGACCCCCAGGCCTGGATCGCGCTCGTCACCCTCACGGTGCTCGAGATCGTGCTCGGCATCGACAACATCATCTTCATCAGCATCCTCGCGGGGAAGCTGCCCGAGGCGCAGCGCGGCCGCGCGCGGCGGCTCGGACTCGCCGCCGCGATGGTCACCCGGATCCTGCTGCTCCTCTCGCTCACGTGGATCATGCGGCTCACGCGGCCGCTGTTCACGGTGCCGCTGATGCACCACGCCGTCTCCGGCCGCGACCTCATCCTCATCCTCGGCGGCCTGTTCCTGATGGCGAAGAGCGTGCACGAGATCCACGACAAACTGGAGGGGGCCGAGGGACATGGAACATCGAGGGTGGCGGCGACCTTCGGCGGCGTCATCCTCCAGATCATGCTGCTCGACATCGTCTTCTCGCTCGACTCGGTCATCACGGCGGTGGGGATGGCGAGGGACCTCGGCGTGATGATCACGGCGGTCGTGGTCGCGGTCGGGTTCATGCTCTGGTTTTCGGGGCCGGTCTCGACCTTCGTCGAGCGCCACCCGACCGTGAAGATGCTGGCGCTGGCGTTCCTCCTGCTGATCGGCGTGAACCTGGTGGCCGACGGCTTCGGGCAGCACATCCCACGCGGGTACATCTACTTCGCGATGGCGTTCTCGGTGTTCGTCGAGCTGCTCAACATCCGCGTGCGGGCGAAGGCCGAGCCGGTGCGGTTGCACAAGGCCTACGAGGCGTAGCCCGTGTCGGGAATCGGGAGTCGGGAATCGGTACCCCTCCCCGTCCCGACTCCCGACTCCCGCCCT
>CAYLJK010000126.1:0-7032 GCA_964383975.1 uncultured Gemmatimonadales bacterium
CGCGCCGATCATCCGCGCCACCGCGTGCTTCTCCATGTACTCCGACATGTCGAGGCGGACCATCGCGCGCTCGTCGTCGAAGAGGAACTCGGCCAGGGCCCGCGCCGTCTCCGTCTTCCCTACGCCCGTCGGCCCAAGAAAGATGAACGAGCCGGTGGGCCGGTTCGGGTCCGCGATGCCCGCGCGGGAGCGCCGCACGGCGTTCGCGACCGCCTCCACCGCCTCGCGCTGCCCGACGACGCGCGCGGCGAGGTGGTCCTCCAGCTTCGCGAGCCGCTCCCGCTCCGACTCCAGCATGCGGGTCACCGGGATGCCGGTCCACTTCGCGACGATCTCGGCGACGTCCTCCGCCTCGACCTCCTCCTTGAGGTACTTCCCCTCCGCCTGGATTTCGGCGAGCCGCCCCTCGGCCTCCTTCAGCTCACGCTCCAGCTGCGGGGCGCGGCCGTAGGTGAGTTCCGCGGCCTTCGCCAGGTCGCCGCGGCGCGTCGCCTGCTCGGCTTCCAGGCGCACCTGCTCCGTCTCCTGCTTCAGCGTGCGGATGCGACCGATGGCCTCCTTCTCGGCCTGCCACCGCGCCTTCATCCCGGCCGTGCGCTCGCGCGCGTCGGCCAGGTCGCGATCCAGCTCCGCCAGCCGCTCGCGGCTCGCCGGGTCCCGCTCCCGCGCCAGCGCGGCCTTCTCGATCTCCAGCTGGACGATGCGCCGCTCGACCTCGTCAATCTCGCTCGGCAGCGAGTCAATCTCGATGCGCAGCCGCGAGGCCGCCTCGTCGATGAGGTCGATGGCCTTGTCGGGGAGGAACCGGTCGCCGATGTAGCGGTCGGAGAGCGTGGCCGCCGCGACGATTGCGGGATCAGTGATGCGCACGCCGTGATGGACCTCGTAGCGCTCCTTGAGCCCGCGCAGAATGGCGATCGTGTCCGCGACCGACGGCTCGCCAACCAGAACCGGCTGGAAGCGCCGCTCGAGGGCCGCGTCCTTCTCGACATGCTTCCGGTACTCGTCGAGCGTCGTCGCGCCCACCACGTGCAGCTCCCCGCGGGCCAGCATCGGCTTCAGCATGTTCGCCGCGTCCACCGCCCCCTCCGCCGCGCCGGCGCCGACGATTGTGTGCAGCTCGTCGATGAACACGATGAACAGCCCCTCGCCCGCCGCGATCTCCTTCAGCACCGCCTTGAGCCGCTCCTCGAACTCGCCGCGGTACTTCGCCCCCGCCACCAGCTGGCCGATGTCGAGCGCGACCAGCCGCTTGTCACGCAGCGACTCGGGGACGTCGCCGTTGACGATACGCTGCGCCAGCCCCTCGACGATGGCCGTCTTGCCGACGCCCGGCTCGCCGATGAGCACCGGATTGTTCTTGGTGCGCCGCGAGAGCACCTGCACGACGCGCCGCACCTCGTCGTCACGGCCGATGACGGGGTCGAGCTTCCCCTGCCGCGCGGCGGCCGTGAGGTCCCGCGTGTAGCGCTCCAGCGCGCGATACGCGTCCTCCGGGGTCTGGCCGGTGACGCGGTGCGCCCCGCGCACGGCGACGAGCGCCTGACGCAGGTCGTCGGCCGTGACGTCCGCCGCCGAGAGGAGACCGCGGGCCGTCGTCCCCTTCGTGTCGGCGAGGCCGAGGAGAAGGTGTTCGGTCGAGATGTACTCGTCGCCGAGCGCGCCGGCTTCCCGCTCGGCCGCATCGAGCGCCTCCTGCACCTCGCGCGAGAAGCCCGGCTCGGCGCCCCCCGACTGCGTCGGGAAGCGCTCCAGCTCGCGCGCCACGTCGGCCTTCGTCTTGGCGACGTTGAGCCCGACCTTGTTGAGCAGCGGCGCCACGATGCCCTCGTCCTGCTCGAGGAGCGCCGCGAGGAGGTGCGCGTCGTTGGCGACCGGATTACCGCGGCGCCGGGCCATCGCCCGTGCCGCCTCCAGCGCCTCGGCGCTGCGGATGGTCAGCTTCTCAAGGTTCGCCATGGCATCGGATGGGCAGGCAACCGGCGTGCCGCGCAATCCTGCCCCGCTGGCGGGGGAATGTGCTGCCTTGGCAGGGGATTGCAAGGTTGGACGGGACGGAGCGCGCGCCGTTCAGGAGGTCAGGAGGTTGGAAGGGGGTGGGTGGGCGGGGGAAAGCCGACGGAAGAGGGAGAGAAGCGCCCCGGAGTCCCCCGGTCCCCGCACCCCGACCCCGGAGACGGCAACGCGCCGACCACCTGGGCCGGCGCGTGCCGTTGGCGGGCCGGGGCCCGCTCACTTCATGACGATCATCCGCCGCGAGGATCGCTGCCCATTCACCATGAGCTGGTACACGTACACGCCCGACGCGGCCTCGCGGGTCGTGCCGATATAGGTGCCGTCCCAGTATGCGGAGAACTCGCAATACCCGTCGCGCGGGTCGCGGCACTCCAGCTCGACGTTGTCCAACGGCTGGCCCGACTGCTGGAGACTTGGGATCGCCACCAGCTGCGCCAGCACGTTGTAGATCCTCAGACTCACCACCGGCCTACGCCCGTCCCGGAACAACTCCTCACTCAGCCTGAACGGGATCGTCGTGGCCGGGTTGAACGGGTTCGGGTAGTTCTGCAGCAGCTCGGCCTGGCTGTTGCGCGACGGTTGCTGGCCCTGGAGGGCCGCCAGCGGAGTGGCCAGGACGCAAGCTGCCACGAGCCACGCACGCGCGCAGCGCGTCATCTTCACTCCATTTCCGACGAAAAAGGGTCCTGTTCTCGTCTCCTATAGGTGGGTACAGTACACGACCGTCCGTGTCTGCAATGATGCCAAGCCGTCAGGTCCAAGTCAAGCGTGGTCGCTCCGGAGCACGCGACGGTCGCCCTGTCGCTGCGTCAGACCCTCCCGGTCCGCCCACTCCAGGAGGGGGATGAGCCACTTCCGGGAGCGGCCGAGCCGCTCCCGGATGGCGGCCGGGGTCGCGGGGCCCAGTTCCCGGAGGATGGTCTCCAGCCGGGCCCGCTCCGCAGCGAGGGCCGCGGCCTCGTAGTAGCGGTCCGGCGCGACGGCCACGGCGCGCCCCTCCCGCGCCAGCAGGCGCAGGACCGCGCCGACGTTCACACCCGGGAGGCGGGTGCTCAACTCGGCGAGGGACGGCGGCTCCGCTCCCGCCGCCGGCGCGATCCAGCGGAGCGCCAGCACCTGCTCCGCCGCCGCCCGCTCCTCGCGTGACCCGCCGGCCGCCCACCCCTTGCGCCGGACGACCGCCCCGGCCCGCTCGATCGCGCCGCCGGCCAGGAGCCGGGCCTCGGCGAGCGAGGCGAGCGGCGGCGTGCCGCCGGCCTCACGCCAGGCCTGCACGGGCATCCCCGGCTCCAGCGGCTGCTCGCGATGGAAGCGCTCCACCGCCTCCGCCATCCTTCGCACCGCCTCGTCCACGGCGCCCTCGCCCACGGACCATCCTCCCGTGCGCAGGATGCCGCGGGCCGCCGCGGCGGCCATCCGCAGGCGCGCGGCGTCGAGTCCCGTCGCCACCTCGAGGGCGGCGGTGCGCATCCCCGCGGCGCCCCGCCGCGTGACGAGCCGCACCACGCGCTCCGCGTCCGACGCCGCCGGCGCCTCGGGCGAGGCGCCGCGGCCGCGGCGCGGCCCCTCGTCGGCCCACGGGTCGGTGATCTCGCCGCCTCCGACGGTCGTCACCGGGGACCAGGACCGGAGGACGATGCGGTCCCCCGCCCTCGCGACGACCGGCGATTCCAGCACCAGCCGCACCGCACGGCCCGCGGGCGTCTCCTCTCCGAGCCGCGCGATGCGGGCCATCACCTCGCTGGTGCCGTGGTGGACGCGCAGCCGCAGCCGCGGACGCAGCGCGAGGCCGCGCACGGTGACGAACGCCTCGACCGCCCGCGCCGCGCGCCATCCCTCCCCCGTCACGACCACCGCACCGCGTTCGGCCCGCTCGCGCTCGAGTCCCACGAGGGCGAGGGCCGCGCGCCGGCCCGGTTCCGCCGCCACGGCCGGGCGCCCGTGCACCTGCACCGAGCGTACCCGCGCCTCGTCGCCGCAGGGGAGGACGAGCACCCGGTCGCCCTCGGCCACGCTCCCGCTCCAGACGGTGCCGGTCACGACCGTCCCCGCCCCGGCGAGCGTGAAGACACGGTCCACGGGGAGGCGGAAGCGGTCCTCGCGGGCGCGCGTCCCGACCTCCCGCGCCGCGACGGCGAGCGCCTCGCGCAGCGCCTCCAGTCCCGCCCCGGTCGCGCCGGAGACCTCAACGATGGGCCAGGCCGAGCCCAGCTCCGCCGCGAGCAGCGCGCGCACGTCGTCGGCGACCAGCTCGCGCCACGCCGCGTCGCCGGCGAGGTCGCACTTGGTGAGCGCGACGACGCCGCGCCGCACGCCGAGGTGATGGAGGATCGCGAGGTGCTCGCGCGTCTGCGGCATCACCCCCTCGTCCGCGGCGACCACCAGGAGGGCCACGTCCACGCCGGTCGCACCGGCGACCATGTTCCGGATGAACCCCTCGTGTCCCGGTACGTCCACCACGCTGGCGGCCGCGCCGTCCAGCGCGAGCGGCGCGAAGCCGAGGTCGATCGTGATGCCGCGCGCCTTCTCCTCGGCGAGGCGGTCGGTGTCCACGCCCGTCAGCGCGCGCACGAGCGCGGTCTTGCCGTGGTCGATGTGACCGGCCGTCCCTATGACGACGTGGCGGTCCATGCGTCGGCATCCCAGAAGGCCAGCGCGGGCATCTCCCGCTGCTCGGCGAGATGATGGCGAATGAAGCCGATGAGGAGCCGGCGGTGTGCCGCCGCGTGGCGCGACCCGAGCGGCGCGTCCGGCAGGCGGCCCGCGACGAGCGCGGCCAGCGCGGCCGCGTCCCCGGGACCGAGCTGCGCCGCGCGCACGCCGCGGCGGTGCACGGCGCAGAGCGCGCCGCCCTGCGCCGCCGAGAAGGCGAGCCCCCCGTGCACCTCGGCGCCGCACGCCGCGCAGCGGTCCAGCGTCGGGGTGAAGCCGAGGGCGGCGACGAGGCCCCAGACCGCCGCGAGCGCCACGGCGTCACCGTCCGCCGCCGCGGCACCCTCGAGCGCCGCGAAGGCGGCGGCCACGGCGTCGAACACCTCCGGGTGCACGTCCTCCGGCGCGCATCGAAGCGCCAGCTCGGCCACGGCCGATGCGGCCGCGAACCTCCCGATGTCCGCGGCGAGGCCGCCGTGCGCCGCGGTCAGGTCGAACGCCGTGAGGGGATGGAGGTCCCGCTGCGTCCGCACGGCAAGCGTGGCCTGCCCCTCCGAGAAGAGGTCGAGCCGCGGTCCGGTGCGCGCCTTCGCGCGCCGCGCGCCGCGCGCGATCGCGCTCTGCAGGCCGAGGTCCCGGGTGAGCAGGCGGAGGATCTTCGACGTCTCGCCGTAGGGCATGACGTGCAGGACGATCGCGGACGTCGTGATGGACGGCACGTGTCGAACCTAGGGGGAGCGCCGCGCGGGCGGCAACACGCCGGGGCTCCTCACGGGCCCGCGCCGAACCGGATGCCCACCCGCGTCACGCGCCCGTGAGCACGGAAACCGTACACGTCGCCGCCCGCCGTGGCCGTGACGTCGTCCACGCGCAGCGTGAGTTCCAGTCCCGGGGCCGTCCGCGGCCGCGTCAGCGCCGCGCGCGCCCACACGTCGAGCCGCCCCCACGGCGCGAGCCGCACGCGCGCGCCCGGCCACGAGGCGAAGTCGAGGTCGTCGCGGCTCCCGACGGCGAGGACCCGCAGGCCGCCGGCCAGACGGCCTCGCGGCTGAACGTCGCCGCCGATGCTCCCGCTGAGCGTCGGCCGCCGCAGCAGGCGTCGGCCGGGGGCGTACACCGATCCGTCGAACCCGGAGTCGGCGGCCCCGGTGTGGAGCCAGGTGACCTGCGCGCGCAGCCGCACCGCGGCGGACGGCATCCACTGCACCTCGCCCTCGAGCCCACGGGACTCCGCCGCGGCGACGTTGTAGAAGTTGGGATCGCCGGCCTGCGCCGTCAGGAAGGTGTACTGGATGAGGTCGCGGAAGCGCTGCGCGAACGCGGTGAGCCGCAGCTGCGCTCGGCCGGCGGCCAGCTCCTGCTCGACGCCCGCCTCGAGGCTGCGGGAGCGCTCCGGGCGCAGCGCGGGATTCCCGACCGCCCACCCGGCCGCGTAGTTCTCCACGAAGGTCGGCTCCTTGAAGGCCGTCCCCGCGGCCGCGCGCAGGCGCGTGCGCGGCGCCACGCGCACCGCGATGCCCAGGCGCCAGGTGGGGAACGTCCCGAACGCCTCGTTGTCGTCGAGTCGCAGGCCGGCCTGGAGGGCGACGGGTCCGGCCGGCGCGAGGACGGCCTGCGCGTACGCCGCCCGGTTGACGCGGCCCACGTCGGTCGCGCCGCCGCCGTCACCGAACGCGCTCCGGTAGCCGTTGGCGCTGCGCTCGTGCGCGTGCTCCACCGCGGCGCCCAGCGTGGCCACGCCGCTCCCGCCGACGCCGATGTCCGCGCGCACGTCGGCGCTGCGGCGCAGCACGCGCGCCGCGCTCCACGAGGCGTAGACACCCGTGGTGTCCCCCGGGCCGTCCGGCGCGTCGTCGGTGCTGTCGCGGCTGGCACGCAGGCCGACGAGCGCCCGCAGCGTGAGCCGCGCCGCGAGCCGGCGCCCGGCCTCGAGGCTGACCAGCGCGAGTCTGCCGCGCTGCTCCTGGTTGCTGTCCACGACGGCGCCGGCGCCGTCCGTCGGATAGTGAAAGCGGCCGTCGCTGAGGCGGGCGGCGAGGCGCACCTCGGTTCCGGCGTCCGGCGTCCACGCGAGCTGCGCAGCGGCCAGGCGCGATCGCCAGTCGCTGTTCAGCGGGTACGGGCCGTCCGTGCGCTGGAGCCCGGCCCCGACGCTCCACGACACGTGCCGCCACGCGCCGGCCGCCGTCCCCCGCACCTCGGCACCGCCGCGCTCCCCGACCGCCACCTCCGTCCCGACGCGCGGGGCCCCGCCGCCTCGGCGGGTGAGCACCTGCACCACGCCGGCGACGGCGTCCGATCCGTACAGCACGCTCGCCGGTCCGCGCACCACCTCGATGCGCTCGATGTGCTCGAGGGGGAGCG
>CAYLJK010000127.1:0-7003 GCA_964383975.1 uncultured Gemmatimonadales bacterium
CGACGCGCCGGCGGAACAGACCGGCCCGCTCCTTGGCGTGCAGCACCCGCGCCACCGCGCTGTCGAGTCGGCCGCGGCTCACCTCTCCGCGCTCGACAGCCCGCACCACGGCATCAATGGTCTCGCTCGGGTTCGTCGGCATGAGAAGGATGTCCGCGCCGGCCCGGAGCGCCATCACCCCCGCCCGCGCCGCGCCGTAGCGCGACGCGATCGCTCCCATCCGCAGCGCATCCGTGACGACCAACCCCTGGAACCCGAGCTCGCGGCGCAACAGCGTGTCGAGGATCGCTCCGGACAGCGTCGCCGGCACGTCGCTGCCGGTCAGAGCCGGCATCGCGATGTGCGCCGTCATCACGGCATCCACGTCCTCGTCAATGGCGGCGCGGAACGGCACCAGCTCCAGCGAGTCCACTCGCGCGCGGCACGCGGTGATCACCGGAAGCGCGAGGTGCGAGTCGGTCTCCGTGTCGCCGTGGCCGGGGAAGTGCTTCGCCGTGGACAGCATCCCGCCGTTCCGGAGCCCGCGGATGTAGGCGCGGCCGAGCGCGGCAACTCGGGAGGGATCCTCGCCGAACGACCGCGTGTTGATGATGGGGTTCGCCGGGTTGTTGTTGACGTCCAGCACCGGTGCGAAGTTGAGGTGGAAGCCGACGGCACGGCCCTCGCGCGCGACGATCCGTCCCGCCGCCTCTGCATCCTCCTCGCGGCCGCTCGCGCCGAGGGCCATATTGCCGGGCAGTGCCGTGCCGCCGCGCAGCCGCATCGAGGGGCCGCTCTCCAGGTCTGCGGCGATGAGGAGCGGGTACTTCGCCGCCTGCTGGAGCATGTTGAGCTTCGCGGCCACGTCGTACGCCGAGCCGCCGATGCTCACCACGAACCCGCCGATCCCCTCCTCGGCGGCCAGTTGGAGCGCGGTGGCCATCGCGTCGCCGTCGGCGGGCCAGTACTCGCCGGGGATCCAGACCATCACCAGCTGGGCGGCCTTCTCGCGCAGCGTGAGGTCCGCGAGGCGCGGCGCGCGGCTCCCGTGCGCGTCGGTCACCGACGGGAAGTACACGGGGCCGGGCGCGGCGGGCGCCGCCGGATTCGCCGCGTCGGCGATGACCGGCGGCATCTCGGCCGGCGAATCGGCCGGGACCTCCGGCGCGGGTTCGCCCGGCTGAGGTGTGCGGGCGCACGACGGACCGATGGTGAGCAGGGTGAGAGACGTCAGAAAGGACACGAGGGTTCGGAGGAAACGGGGATGACTCATCAGTCGCTCTCCATCCGCGTGCTGGCTCTGAGCGTCGTCCTTCCCGCTCTCCCGCTCTCCCGCTCTCCCGCCCAATCCGTCCGCCCCGGCGTCGACGTCCTGCTGACCGACTCCCTGCACCTGATCGCCGGGAAGCGCCTCGGCCTGATCACCAATCAGGCGGGCGTGGACGCCCGCGGCGTGAGCACCATTGATCGGCTCTGGTCGCTCCCGGCTCCCCGCTCCCCGCTCCCTGCTCCCCGTCTTGTCGCCCTCTTCGCTCCGGAGCACGGCCTGCGCGGGACCGCGGCGCCGGGCGAGACGGTGGCGGACAGCGTGGACGCGGCGACGGGCCTCCCAATCTACAGCCTCTACGGGGCGAGGCGAGCGCCGAGCGCGGCGCAGCTGGCGGAGCTCGACGTGCTCGTGGTGGACCTCCCCGACGTGGGCGCGCGGCCGTGGACCTTCGTTTCCACGATGGTCGCCGCGCTCCGCGCCGCGGCGGCTGCCGGGCGGCGGATTGTCGTCCTCGACCGGCCTAACCCGATCGGCTGCCGCGCGAGCGGCCCCGTGCTCGACACGGCCTACGCCTCGTTCATCGGCGCGCTGAGCGTGCCGCTGCGCCACGGCCTGACGATCGGCGAACTGGCGCGTTTCGCCAACGGCGAGCTGCACCTTGGCGCCGATCTCGTCGTGGTGCCGGTGCAGGGGTGGCGGCGCTGCACGTGGTTCGACCAGACGGGACTGCCGTGGGTCCGCCCGTCGCCCAATCTGCCGGACCTGGCGAGCGTGGCCTGGTTCCCGGGGATCGTGCTGTTCGAGGCGACGAACCTCTCGGTGGGGCGGGGCACCGACGCCCCGTTCCGCCAGATCGGCGCGCCGTGGCTCGACTCGCCGGCGCTGGCGGCGCGCCTCGCGCGCCGTGGCATCCGGGCTGATACCGTGACCTTCACCCCCGTGAACCCGGGCGACGGCAAGTACCCCGGCGCAGCCGTCCGCGGCATCCGCCTTCCCACCGCGAACCGCCGTGACAGCGCCGAGCCCATCCGCGTGGCCCAGACCATCTTGGCCGAGGTGCGCGCCCTCCACCCCGACTCCCTCCGCGCCGACCGCCGCAGCCTCGCCATCCGCCTCGGAGTGGACGCAGCGGCCACCAGGGACTGGTCCCGCACGCCAGGGCGGTGGCGGCGGGAAGTCAGGCCGTACCTGCTGTACTGAGGTAACGCCTGTCGCTCCCGCACGCCCGCACTCCCGCCCCCCCCATCCTAGCGCAAAACCCCTTGCGCCCGTTAGACTTCGCCGTCTTTTCAGCCCATGAACCTTCGCAAACTCACCCTCCTCCCCGAGCCCCTCAGGAACCTCGTCCTGCGGCTGCTCGATCCCGTCGCGGATGCCCTCATCCGCGCGGGACTCACGCCCAACCGGATCACCACCCTGAGCATCGTCGTCCTGCTCGCCTCGGGGGTGACCTTCGGGCTGGGGGCGATCCACTGGGGCGCGGGGCTGCTGCTGCTCTCGGGCGTGTTCGACATCCTCGACGGCAAGGTGGCCCGCAAGAGCGGACTCTCCACGCGCTTCGGCGCGTTCTACGACTCCAACATGGACCGCTTCGGCGAGGCGGTCCTGTTCACCGGGATCGGCGTGTACTTCATGAACACCACCGGCCAGCGCTGGCCGGTGCTGGGCCTGATCCTCTGCTTCTCGACGCTGTCGGGGTCGTTCCTCGTGTCGTACGCGCGCGCCCGCGCCGAGGGGCTGGGGCTCGACTGCAAGGTGGGGCTCGCGCAGCGCGCCGAGCGGATCGTCGGCCTCGGCGTCCCGACGCTCTTCTTCGGCTCCGGCCCCAACGGCTGGCTGCTGCTCGGCATCCTGTTCGTGCTGGCGGTGGTCAACCTCATCACCGTCGTCCAGCGCATCGTGCACGTGTACCGCATCACGCGCGACGAGGAGGGACAGCCGGCCGCCGCCCCGGCCGCCGTCCGGCCTCCCGCCGCCGCGCCCGCCCTGAAAGGGACCTGATCCGTGAAGAAGTCCGCTGGCCGCCCGATCCAGAAGGCGCAGGGCAAGCTCGGCGTCCTCACGCCCGGCATGGGCGCCGTCGCGACCACGTTCTACGCCGGCGTCGAGAGCGTCCGGCGCGCTCTCGCGAAGCCCATCGGGTCGCTGACCCAGATGGCCACCATCCGCCTCGGGAAGCGCACCGAGAAGCGCGCACCGCTCATCCGCGACTTCGTCCCCCTCGCCGACCTCGACGACCTCGTCTTCGGCGGCTGGGACCCGATCCCCGACGACGCGTACACCGCGGCGAGCAAGGCGGGCGTCCTGGAGACCGCCCACATCGAGGCCATCGGCCCGTTCCTCCGGAAGATCAAGCCGATGCCGGCCGCCTTCGACCGGCGCTACGTCAAGAAGCTGACCGGCACGAACGTCAAGAAGGGCCGCACCAAGCGCGACCTCGCCGAGCAGCTGCGCCAGGACATCCGCGACTTCAAGAAGCAGCACCGGCTCGACCGGACCGTCGCGGTGTGGTGCGCCTCCACCGAGATCTTCATCCGCCCCGGGCCCGCGCATCGCTCCCTCAAGGCGTTCGAGCAGGCGATGGCGAAGAACGACGACAGCGTCGCCCCGTCCATGCTCTACGCCTGGGCCTGCCTCATGGAGGATGTGCCGTTCATGAACGGCGCCCCCAACCTGACCGTGGACATCCCGGCGATGCAGCAGCTCGCCGAGGAGCGGGAGCTCGCCATCGGCGGCAAGGACTTCAAGACCGGCCAGACCCTGATGAAGACGGTGCTGGCGCCGATGATGAAGGCGCGCATGCTCGGTCTCGCCGGCTGGTACTCCACCAACATCCTCGGCAACCGCGACGGCGAGGTCCTCGACGACCCGGAGTCGTTCAAGACCAAGGAGGAATCGAAGCTCGGCGTGCTCGAGCACATCCTCCAGCCGGCGATGTACCCGGACCTCTACGGGAAGATCTACCACAAGGTGCGGATCAACTACTACCCGCCGCGTGGGGACAACAAGGAGGGCTGGGACAACATCGACATCTTCGGGTGGATGGGCTACCCGATGCAGATCAAGGTGGACTTCCTCTGCCGCGACAGCATCCTCGCCGCGCCCATCGTTCTCGACCTGGCGCTGTTCACCGACCTGGCGCAGCGCGCCGGCATGAAGGGGATCCAGGAATGGCTCTCCTTCTACTTCAAGAGCCCCATGGCCGCGAAGGGCCTGGAGCCGGAGCACGACCTCTTCATCCAGCAGACCAAGCTCAAGAACACCCTGCGCTGGCTGATGGGCGAGGAGCAGATCACCCACCTCGGCGTCGAGTACTACGAATACGAGGGCTGACGTGATCGCGGATACGCTGACGCAGGCCGCACCGGCGCACCGTCCCGGGGGCGAGGTGAACCTCGCCCTCCCCGACCTCACCGATCGCGGCCTGGGGGAGTTCCTCGGGCTCACGGGCCACAACGTGCTGCTGTTCGGGCTCGTGGCCTGCGTGCTGGGGCTGCTGTTCGGCCTGGCGACCTACGCCGCCGTGAAGAAGCTGCCGGTGCACCGCTCGATGGCCGAGATCTCGGACCTCATCTACGAGACGTGCAAGGCGTACCTGGTCCAGCAGGGAAAGTTCCTGCTGATCCTGTTCGCCTTCATCGGCGCGGTGATCGTGGTGTACTTCGCCATCACCGGCCTCGCCGTCCCGAAGATCGCCGTCATCCTCCTCTTCTCCCTTATCGGCATGGCGGGGAGCTACGCGGTCGCCTGGTATGGGATCCGCATCAACACCCTGGCCAACTCCCGCACCGCCTTCGCCTCGCTCACCGGCAAGGCGTTCCCGGTGATGGAGATCCCGCTCCGCGCGGGGATGAGCGTGGGGATGATGCTCATCTCGGTCGAGCTGCTGTTCATGCTCGCCATCCTCCTCTTCATCCCGGCCGACGTGGCGGGCGCCTGCTTCCTCGGCTTCGCCATCGGCGAGTCGCTCGGCGCCAGCGCCCTCCGGATCGCGGGCGGCATCTTCACCAAGATCGCCGACATCGGGTCCGACCTCATGAAGGTCGTCTTCAAGATCAAGGAGGACGACGCCCGCAACCCCGGCGTCATCGCCGACTGCACCGGCGACAACGCCGGCGACTCGGTCGGCCCGACCGCCGATGGCTTCGAGACCTACGGCGTCACCGGCGTCGCGCTCATCTCGTTCATCGTCCTGGCGGTGCCGGAGAGCGGCGTGCAGGTCAAGCTGCTCGTCTGGATCTTCCTGATGCGCGTCATGATGGTGCTCGCCTCGGCGGGTTCCTACCTGGCCAGCCACGCCTGGTCCAGGGCCCGCCTGGGGAACGCCGCGCGGTTCCACTTCGAGAGCCCGCTCCACCAGCTGGTGTGGCTCACCTCGCTCGTGTCGATCGCGCTCACCTACCTCGCCTCGTCCGTCATCATCCCCGACCTCAACGGCAACACGGCGCTGTGGTGGCAGCTCTCGACGGTCATCAGCTGCGGCACGCTGGCCGGCGCCGTCATCCCCGAGCTGGTCACCGTCTTTACCTCGACGCGCTCCCGCCACGTGCGCGAGATCGTCACCAGCAGCCGCGAGGGCGGCGCCTCCCTCAACATCCTCTCCGGATTCGTGGCGGGGAATTTCTCCGCCTACTGGCTGGGCATCGCGATCGTCGCGCTGATGAGCACCGCCTACGGCGTCAGCACCCTGGGCCTCGGCGACTTCATGAAGGCGCCGGCCGTATTCGCCTTCGGCCTCGTCGCCTTCGGCTTCCTGGGGATGGGCCCCGTCACCATCGCCGTGGACTCCTACGGCCCCGTCACGGACAACGCCCAGTCCATTTACGAGCTGTCCACCATCGAACAGCTGCCGGGAGCGGTGCAGGAGATCGAGAGGGAATTCGGGTTCAAGCCGGACTTCGCCGTGGCCAAGGACCTGCTCGAGGAGAACGACGGGGCGGGGAACACCTTCAAGGCCACCGCCAAGCCGGTCCTCATCGGCACCGCGGTCGTCGGCGCTACCACGATGATCTTCTCGATCATCATGGCCCTGACGCACGGCCTCACCGGCGGGATGGAGAAAATCTCCATCCTCCACCCCCCGTTCCTGCTGGGGCTCATCACCGGCGGCGCCATGATCTACTGGTTCACCGGCGCCTCCACGCAGGCCGTGACCACCGGCGCCTACCGCGCCGTGGAGTTCATCAAGCGGAACATCCGGCTGGAGGGGGCGATCCGCGCCTCGGTCGAGGACAGCCGGAAGGTCGTGGAGATCTGCACGCAGTACGCGCAGAAGGGGATGTTCAACATCTTCCTCGCCGTCTTCTTCTCCACGCTGGCGTTCGCGTTCGTGGACCCGTTCTTCTTCATCGGGTACCTCATCTCGATCGCGGCGTTCGGCCTCTTCCAGGCCATCTTCATGGCCAACGCCGGCGGCGCCTGGGACAACGCGAAGAAGATCGTCGAGACCGAGCTCAAGATGAAGGGCACGGACCTCCACGCCGCCACCGTCGTCGGCGACACCGTCGGCGACCCCTTCAAGGACACCTCGTCGGTGGCCCTGAACCCGGTCATCAAGTTCACCACCCTCTTCGGCCTCCTCGCTGTCGAGCTGGGGGTGTACCTGAGCGCCGAGCGCGGCACAGGCCTCGGCCGCGCGTTGGCGGTGCTCTTCTTCCTGGTGGCGGTGACGTTCATCTACCGCTCGTTCTACAAGATGCGGATCGAGACGGAAGCCGCGTAGGGAGAGCGGAGAGACGAGAGAGAGGAGAGACG
>CAYLJK010000128.1:0-271 GCA_964383975.1 uncultured Gemmatimonadales bacterium
GTGCGGCCGATCGGGCGGGTCGCGAGCGTGCAAAGCTGCGCCGCGGTGCGGACGGGTGCGGCGCCGCGGCGCACGACGTAGGGCAGCGGGACGGAGCGTCCGTCCCGCCACTCGAGCGCCAGCAGGACGCCGACCGCCGGCGCGCCGTCGTCATCTAGCGCGGCCGCGGCGACCACGGGTCCGCGCGCGACGCCCGATACCGGGCCCAGGACCGCGCGCCAGCGTTCCCGCGCCTCGAACGGCTCCACCCGTGTCCAGCTCTCCCGCTCCG
>CAYLJK010000128.1:281-6952 GCA_964383975.1 uncultured Gemmatimonadales bacterium
AGCAGCGAACCGGCGGTGGCGAGCTTGCGGCGCAAGCGGCGCAACACGCCTGCGAGGTCCTCCGCGCCGTGCGCGGGCAGCAGGTGCACGACCTCGATCTCGGAATGCGCCGACTGGAGGCGGTCGATGCGGCCGATGCGTTGCATCACCCGCACCGGGTTCCACGGCAGATCGTAGTTCACGAGCCGGTTCGCGCCCTGGAGGTTGAGCCCCTCGCTGGCGACGTCGGTCGCGATCAGCACGTCGGCGGCGAGCACGCCGTGACCGGCTGCCGTCCCTGGACCGAAGGCCGCGAGGGCCTCCCGGCGCCGCAGCGGCGTCCCGCCGGCCCACGCCCCGTCACCGAGCGCGGCCATGACGCGGTGCCGCGTGCGCAGGCGTCGGAGCAGGTCGAGCGCCGTGTCGCGGAACTCGGTGAAGACGACGGTCCGAACGCCGCCTCGTCTCGCGGCCAGCAGCGCATCGAGCGCCGCCGCCTTGACGTCCTCCGCGTCCGGCGGGAGGAGATCGAGCACGCGCTGCACGCCGTCGCGGCAGGCACGCAGCTCCTCCGGCGGGAGCGCGCCGCCCGACGTCCCCAGCAGCTCCCACAGGACCAGTTGTGTGCCGTTGTCGTCGTGCCGCGGGCAGGCGCGCTGGAACTCGCGGCGGCCGAGCGGCCGTCCGGCGTCCGCGGCGCGCAGGGCCTCGTCCAGGAAGCTTCGCCCGCGCAGCAGGGTACGGCGCAACGCCGCGCGCGACGACTCCAGGCGGCGCAGGAGGCCGAGGTGGAGCAGGCCGGCGGCCCGTTCCGTCCGCGCCAGCAGCGCGGCGTACTCGGCGAGGGCGTCGAGGACCTCGTCGAGCCGCCCGCCATACGCGGCACGCAGGTCGTAGCGCAGCGGCGGCCGCAGGAGCCGGCGAGGGAACGCGCCGCGGAGCGCGGGGAACAGCGATTCCACAAGGCGGCGCGAGCGGCAGACCGAGACGGCACCCAGCGCGAGCGCGGCCGGTTCGGCCCCGGGATCGCCGAGCGCGCGGTCGAGGTCTACGACGCCGAGCTCGCGGAAGCGATCGCGTCCGGCGAAGAGGCGGATGAGCGCAGCGGCGTCGGCGGCGGTGTTGTTGATCGGCGTGGCGGTGAGCAGCGCGACGCGGCGTCCGGCGCACAAGCGGGCAAGACCGGCATAGCGCCGGGTGCGGGCGTTGCGGAAGGCGTGCGCCTCGTCCACGAGCACGAGCCGGCAGTCGCGCGAGAGCATCGGTGCGCGGGTGCGCGCGAGCGCGTGGTGCGTGATCATCCTCAGCGACACGCCGACCGCGTCAGCCGCGCGGGCCCACTCGTCCAGCAGCGGGGCGGGGACGACGGCGACCGCGTCGGCACCCGTCGCTTGTTCGAGGTAGGCCAGCGCGAGACCGATGTAGGTCTTGCCGAGCCCCACTCCGTCCGCGACCAGGACTCCGCCGAAGCGGTCGAGAATCGTGCGCGCGCGCGCGACGGCATCGCCCTGGTGCGGGAGGAGCCAGCCCGGGACCGCCTGTGGGGCGCCCGGTGATTCGAGCGGACGGAGCAGGCCGGCGAGGATGCTGCGGCCGGCGACGGCCGGTTCGACCGTCCGCGCGGCGGCGAGCGCGGGGAAGAGCGGGTCAGCGATCCCGCTCAGGGTCTCGGCGCAGAGCCGCACCCAGGGCGCGCAGGCTGCGCGCGGTGGATGGACCAATGCCGAGCGCGGAACGGGCGAGGCGGTCGAGGTCATCGGGACTCCAGGCGCCCCCGGAGGAGGCCGCGCAGCCGACTCCGGCCAGCGCGTGCACGGCCGGATCGGAGGAGCGCGGTGGCAGGGGGAGTGCGCCCACGGTGCGGGCGTCGAACCGGAAGCAGCGTCCCGCCGCGCGCTCGGCGATGGCGGCCGCCAGGTCGCGAAGCACGGTGCTGTTCAGCAGGGCGCAGAGCCAGTGCGCGGTGAAGGCGTCGGGGACGGCGACACCATAGCAGGTGTTGAGCGGGATGGCTGCGCCCGGTGCGTGCCGATCCACGACGGCGGCCTCGAGGCGTGCCGCCAGGTCGCGCCACACGACGAGCCAGCGGCCGCACAGCAGTTCCGTGCGGAAGAGCGCCCAGGGCGGAGCATCGCGGCCGTCGGCACGCCGCGCGAGCGCCGCGTGGTGCGGGCGGAGGTAGGTGAGGACCGCCGCCGGCGGTTGCCGCAGCGGCGCGCCGACGGCGTCCACTGCGGCGAGCACGACGGCCGTAGGCGCCGTTCGGAATGGCCGGATGTCGCGCCCCAGGAGGGCCGGCACACGGCACTCCGCGGGCAGCTCGCCGGCGCGCGCGGCGTCGCGGACGAAGACTTCGTTCGCACCGGTCTTTACGCCGAGGCGCACGCGGAACGTCGAGCCGAGCGACGGCGCGGATCCGAGGACTGCGCGCACGGCGCGCGCGGCGCTGTCGGGCAAGGCGAGCCACGGGCTCGTGGCGTCGTCGGGGTCGAGGGACAGCTCTCGCTGCGACGTCCCTCCCGCGAGCGCCGTCGAGCCGTCCGACGCCGCGAGTCGCACGTGCACGGAGCCATCGGTGGGTGGGGCGCCGCGGGTGAGGACGGCGAGCATCGGGAACACGGTCGCGCCGAAGCCGTCCCCGCCAGCCGCGGAACGGTCGTCGAGGTGCACGATCCGCGCGTCGCGGCGCAGCTTCCGGCGCAGCGCGCCGGCGTAGCCCGCCCGCAGCAGCTTCGCCGGCAGCACCATCGCCACGGTGCCGCCGGGCCGGGCCAGCTCGAGCGCGCGCTCGACGAACGGGACGGAGAGGTCGGGGAAGTGCGGGAAGCCGTCAACCGCGTGCGGACGACAGCACTCGTACCGGGCGGACAGGCGCTCGCGTTCGCTCGCGCTGAGACGTTCGCCTCGCACCCACGGCGGGTTGCCGAGGACGATGTCGAATCCGCCTTCGGCGATGACGTCGCGGTAGTGCACGTCGTACGAGAAGAAGGGCAGCACGGGCTCGGAGGCGATGCGCCGGCGCAGCGCGACCAGCTCACGGCGCCGGCCGCGCCAGGCGCTCACCCGGCGGATGAGCGCCGGCGACCGGCGAGCCCGGGCGCCGAAGAGGTCCCGTCCCGTCGCCGCGGCCGCCTCGGCGAGGCGGGCCGTTACCGAGTGCAGCTCGGCCTCGGTCTCCGCGATGGCGAGGGCGCGCTCGCTCGCTGCCAGGCGGCGTGCGAGCGCCGTCTTCGCGGGACCGGTGGCGGCGAAGTAGGCGGTGCGCTGCTCGGCGACGGCGCGCACCGCCGGTGCCGCCGGCCGCGTGGCGGCGGGACGCCCGCGCGCGTCGAGCGGGGAGTAGAGGCTGTCGCCCTGGCGGAGGTTCCGATCGAGGTTCGGGAGCGGAACGACCCGGTCCCAGGTGGCGTCGTCGTGTTCGACCAGGGCGAGCCACAGCCGCAGCTCGGCGAGGCGGACGGCCATCGGATCGGCGTCCACGCCGAAGAGGCAGTCGCGCACGATGGCGCGGCGCCGGGCGGCCCGGTCCTCCGATGGCATCAGCGCGTCGCGTCGGGCCTCGAGCTGCATGAGGGCCTCGAGCAGGAACGCGCCCGATCCCGCCGCCGGGTCGAGAATGCGCACCCGCCGGAGCGCGTCGGCGTCACGCTCAGGCAGGGCGGTGTCGAGGGCCAGGGCCACGGTGTCCCGCAACAGGTGCCGGGGCGTGAAGTAGGTGCCCGAGCGACGACGCCGGTCGCGCGCCATGAGCCCCTCGAACACTCGGCCGAGCATCTCCGGGTCCACGGCGTCGTCGTCGTCGCGCTCGCGCACGGTGAAGTGGAAGCGCCCGAAGAGCGCATCCACCAGCTCCCGCCAGCAATCGTTGCGAAGCAGCGCAGCGGGGAAGCGGCGTTCCAGCGCGTGGTGCTCGAAGAGCCCGCCGTTCAGAAACGGCACGCCGCCGAGGGCGCGGGCGATCCCGCGCCGAGCCCCGGGCGGCGTCGCGAGCGCGCCGAAGCAGAGCGGCTCGAAGACGGCACGGTGGAACAGGCGGCCGGAGCGGAGCGCTGTGTCGAGGAGCGACGGTAGGAAGTCACTCCGCCCGGCCAGCCATCCCCTGGCTTGCACGAAGTAGAGGAAGAGCACGCGCGTGAGCATGACGAGCGCGAGGTCGCGTCGTTCGTTGGACGTGGCGCGCGGGACGCCCTCCAGGGCCTGCGCCGCGCGCTCGTGCATGCGGGAGAACTCGCTGAAGAAGCGCGACGTGAGGCCTTCCTCGGCGAGCACATCCGCCGCCCGCGCCGAGAGCGCGAGCGCCGTCTCGGCGGGGCGGGGCGCGAGGCCGGAGAGGATCTCGGCCGCGACGGCGCTGGGCCGGGCCAGCGAGAGCCGCAGCTGGCGGGCCCGCAGGCCGGACGCGGCCGGCACGGCGGCCGCCACCGCCAGGACGTCCGGCGGCGTCCCGAGGACGAGGAGCAGCTGCTGCTGGCCCGGGGCGGCGCGCGCGAGCCGCTCGCACACGTCGGCGACATGGGCTCGAGAGGGCTCCCGCAGTGTGACGCCGTACAGCCTGAGGCCGCCGTGGCGGCCCACGATCGCGGCAGCCGTGACGCCGTTCTCCGGTGGGCCGAGTCCCAGCGGGGCCCGCGAGGCCGGCGGCAGCTCCTCGAACACCGGCGCGAAGCCCAGCGCTCGGATGAGATCCGCCAGGTCGTCGAGGCTCCTGAGCCGCGACAGCAGGGCTGTGGTGACGGGCACGGCGTTCCCTCGCATGAGGTGCGAGGGAACAATGGGCCCTCAGACGGAAACGATGGTGGCGGACACGAGGCAGGAGGCGGCCGAAATCACGCGGCCTGGCGCTACTCCCCCAGTACCTTGATGATGACGCGCTTGCGCCGCTGCCCGTCCCACTCCCCATAGAACAGCCGCTGCCAGGGACCGAGGTCCAGCTTCCCCTTCGTGATGGGGACGACGACCTCGTGCCCGACGGTCAGGGAGCGCAGGTGCGCGGCCGCGTTGTCCTCTCCCGTGCGGTTGTGGTGATAGCGCTCCGGGTCCCACGGCGCCACGGTGTGCTCCAGCCAGTGGAGGATGTCGTGCCAGAGCCCGCTCTCGTGGTCGTTCACGAACACCGACGCCGTGATGTGCATCGCCGAGACCAGCACCATCCCCTCCTGCACGCCGCTCGCGCGGACCTGTGCGTCAACCTCGTCGCTGATGTCGAGGATCTCCTGCCGTCGTTTCGTCTCGAACCAGAGATAGTGCGTGTGGCTCCTCATCGGACCCTCCCAATGCATAGGATGGCGGCCGGCCGCGCCGATCGCCACCCGGCGGGTCTCCGCTTGACAACCCGCCGGCTCCGCGGCGAACGTTGGGACCATGCAGCCCGCCGTGCGTCGGCACCTCTGGTGGTCGTGGCGTGGGAACACCCGCGGCAGACCGTGGTGCGCGTAGCGGCGACGTCTAGGCACTAGACCCAGTTCGCATCGAGCCAGGCCCACGGTCTCCCCGTGGGCCTTTTCGTTTTCCGGGAGTGACGGATGATCATCGTGCTGCGGCCCGAAGCGAGCCGCGACCACGCCGACGCCCTCATGGCGCGCATCGCCGGCCTCGGCCTCAAACCGCTCTTCATGCCGGGCACCGAGCGCGTGGTGCTCGGCGCGCTCGGTGACGAACGCGTCCTGGAGCAACTGCACCTTGACGCGGACCCGATGGTCGAGCGCGTCCAGCCGGTGCTCGCCCCGTACAAGCTCGTCTCCCGGGAGCTGCACCCGCACGACTCGGTCGTCAGCATCGGTGCCGTCCCATTCGGCGGGCCGCGGTTCGTCGTCATCGCCGGGCCGTGCGCCGTCGAGAGCCCCGAACAGATGCTCGCCACGGCGAACGCGGTGCGCGAGGCGGGCGCGGCCGTCCTGCGCGGGGGCGCCTTCAAGCCTCGCACCAGCCCCTACGCCTTCCAGGGGCTTGGCCGCCAGGGGCTCGTCATCCTGGAGGAGGCCGCCGCCGCCGTCGGCCTCCCGACGGTCACGGAGGTGGTGGATGCCGGCGACGTGGAACTGGTCGAGCGCCACGCCGACGCGTGTCAGGCGGGCGCGCGGAACATGCAGAACAACCGCCATCTCAAGGCGCTGGGCCGCAGCCGCAAACCGGTCATCCTCAAGCGCGGGATGGCCGCCCGCGTGGACGACCTCCTGCTAGCCGCCGAGTACATCCTCGCCGAGGGGAACCCGAACGTGATCCTGTGCGAGCGCGGGATCCAGACCTTCGAGACCGCGACGCGCAACACGCTCGATCTCAACGCCATCCCCGTCATCAAGGAGCGGAGTCACCTGCCGGTCATTGTGGATCCGTCGCACGGGACGGGCCGCCGCGAGCTGGTCCCGGCGATGGCGAAGGCCGCGCTGGCCGCCGGCGCCGACGGGCTGCTCGTCGAGGTGCACGTCAACCCGGCCGCCGCGCTCTCCGACGGCCGCCAGTCGCTGGATCCCGCGGCCTTCGCACGACTGATGCGGGACCTCGAGCCCCTCGCCGCCGCCGTCGGGCGCGCGCTGCGATGACCGGCCCCGTGATCGGCGCGGGGGAGATCCTCCCGCTGGTGCGGCGGCTCGACGCCTGTCCGGATCCGTTGGCGCTCTACGCGGCGCTCGCAGACGGCGGCCGGGCGCCGGACACGATGCTGCTCGAGTCCGCCGACAGCGCCACCGCGCAGG
>CAYLJK010000129.1:0-6896 GCA_964383975.1 uncultured Gemmatimonadales bacterium
GCCAGGCAGGCTTCGTCGTCCGGCACCCGGTAGTGCGCGACCCCGGAGATGGTGGTGTGAACGCGGGCGCCGCCCAGTTCCTCGGCGTCCACGGTCTGACCGGTGGCGCCCTTCACCAGGTTCGGCCCGCCGAGGCCCATGAAGCTGGTGCCGTCCACCATGATGATGACATCGGAGAGCGCCGGGAGGTACGCGCCGCCGGCGATGCACGAGCCCATGACGGCGGCGAACTGCGGCACCCTCAGGTAGCGCCGCATCAGCGAGTTGTAGTAGAAGAGCCGCCCGGCCCCGTACTGCCCCGGGAAGACGCCGCCCTGGTAGGGGAGGTTCACCCCGGCTGAGTCCACCAGGTAGATGATCGGGATGCGCTGGCGCATCGCGATCTCCTGGGCGCGGAGCATCTTCGTGATCGTCTCGGGCCACCAGGAGCCGGCCTTCACCGTGGCGTCGTTCGCGACGACGACCACCTCCCGCCCCTCCACGAGGCCGACGCCGGTGACGACCCCGGCGCCGGGCGCCTGGCCGTCGTAGCGGTCGTGGGCCACCAGCAGGCCGATCTCGAGGAACGGGGCCTTCGGGTCGCACAGCGCCGCGATGCGCTCGCGCGCCGTGAGCTTCCCCTGCTCGTGCTGGCGGCGCGAGCGGTCGGGACCGCCGCCCTGCCGGAGGCGGTCGGCGAGCGCGCGGTAGTCGTCGGTGAGGATCTTGAGCCGGGAGGGCCTGGCCGACACTACGGTCTCAGGTGATCCTGCGCCCAGGACCGGATGAAGGCGATGAGGTCGCCGGTCGCGGTCCCCGGTCCGAAGAGCTTCCCGACGCCCTGCGCCTCGAGCGTGGCCATGTCTTCCGCCGGGATGATCCCGCCGCCGGTCAGGAGGATGTCCCCGCGGCCCGCCTCGCGCAGCAGCTGGAGCACGCGCGGGAAGAGCGTCAGATGGGCCCCCGAGAGGATGGAGAGCCCCACCACGTCCACGTCCTCCTGGACCGCGGCGGCGGCGATCATCTCCGGCGTCTGGTGCAGGCCGGTGTAGATGACCTCCATGCCGGCGTCACGCAGCGCCGCGGCGACGACCTTGGCCCCCCGGTCGTGCCCGTCGAGCCCGGGCTTGGCGACGAGGACGCGGATCGGACGCGGGAGCGTCGGAGCGGCGGCGGGCGCGGCGGCGGTGGCGTTCATGGCGCGGTCAACCTACGCGGGGGTTGTGGCGGTGACAAGGTCGCGGCAGAGCGTCGGGACGTCGGGAACGGTGCGGCAGTCGCGGTCGCGGTAACGTCCCAGCGGGTCGAGCAGGATCGGCTCGATCCCCGCGGCGCGCGAGCCCACCACGTCCACGGGGTAGAGGTCGCCGACGTAGAGGCTGTCGGCGGCCGCCACGCCCGCCCGGTCGAGCGCGAGGTGGAAGATGCGCGGGTCGGGCTTCTCGATGCCGACCACGCTCGAGTCCACCACGAAGGCGAGGTGCCCGCGCAGTCCCGCCTGTTCCAGCAGGCGCTCGACGGTGCCGTCGGCGTTGCTGACGACGGCGACGGTGTACCCCGCCTCGACCAGAGCCGCGAGACCGTCCGCCGTGCCGGGCCGCACGGTGGACCACAGATGCCGGCGCCGGTGCTCGGCCAGGATGGCCGGTCCGGCCGCGGCGTAGCCCGCCTCGTCGAGCCCGGCGGCCGTCAGCATGGCGCGGAAGTGGATGCCCCAGCGGGCGTCGTCCGACCCCTCGAACCCGGACGCCATCGCCTCCTCGACCGCGGCCCGGCCGGCGTACTCCGCGTCGAGGAACGTCTCCGGCTGCAGCGCGATTCCCGTGGCGACGCGGATCGCCGCCGCGACCCGAGCGTAGTCGATGTGCAGCAGCGTGCCGCCGGCGTCGAAGAAGACGGCCCTCACTTTGCCGTCCGGAAGCGCAGCACCGCGGCGAGGCGGTCGAAGCGCCCGTTGAGCGGCGCACCCGCCACGGCCACCCGCGCCCGCTGGTGCAGCGCCTCCTCGATCGCGTCGTCCAGCACATCGGCCACCGGGATCGCCTCGCCCTCCCCCCGGCCCGCGGCGCCGTGCGTCGTCAGCCGGCCGCTGGCGCCGAGGCGGAAGCCGGGTACGACGGCGTCGTTGTCCACGACGAGCGTCCGCACCTGGCCCCGGGCCAGCGCGCGGAGCGTGGGCTCGACGCCGTCCGTGGCCCAGCCGCTCCTCAGGAGACCTTGCACCTCACCCACGGCGTCCGCCGCCGCGGCCTCGGCCGCGTCGTCGAGCAGCACCATCGCCCGCTCGCGGATGACACCGGCCGTCGCCTCGCGTGGCGCAAGGCGCAACACGCCGACGAGCCGGTCGCGCACCGCGGCGTCGAGGTGCGGCAGGAGCGACTGCGCATCCACGCCGACGCCGCCCACGACCAGCCCGTCGTAGGTGCGCTGGCGGAAGGCGCGGGCCACCGCGTCGGCCACGGCCGCCAGGTGGCGCTGCTTCTCCTCGCGGATCCGGTTGTGGAACCGGTACTCGCCCATGCTCGCGCCCGTGCCGATGGCCGAGCGGAACTTGGTGGGGCGCGTGGCGTCCGGGGCCGCCAGCCCCTCCAGTTCCTCCGCCCCGTCCATGTCCACGGCGAAGAGCCGGGCGCTGCGGCGGTCGGCGACGGCGACGAGCAGCCGGGTCCCGGTCTCCGCCAGCGCGACCAGCTCGCCCACCACCGGGGTGCGATCCACCACGACCCGGCTGCGGAGCACATGCGGCAGCCGCACCACGCGGAACAGCCCCTCGCCCGCGAACACGGCCAGCCCGCGCGCCCCCGCGAGGTTCCCGGGGTGCGCGAAGAACTCCCCGATGCGCCGCAGCGCGTCGCTCACCTGCTCGCGCTCGTCATGCGGGAAACCGAGGATGCCGAGCCGCTCCTCGGCCCGGCGCAGCCGGTTCTTCAGCTTGATGCGGTACTTCTCGCCGGCGCGGTCGCCGGGCTCGAGCTTCTGGTAGCAGGAGACCACCCAGCCGGCCGGGCGCAGGGCCAGCAACTCGGCGAGGGCGGCGGGGACGTCGGCCGTGGCGACGGCGCGCCGGGGCGCCCCGCGGCGGCTAGAAGAAGACGGGCTCGCGATAGGCACCGTACACGTTCTCCAGGGACTCGCGGATCTCGTACAGCGTGGCCTCGGCGCGCGCGCAATCGAGCATCGCCGGGATGATGTTGTCGCCGCGGCGGGCCGCCTCGGCCAGCGCGTCGAGGCGCCGCCGCACCGGGTCGGCGGCGCGGCGCGCGCGCAGCGCCCGCATCCGCTCGACCTGCTCCCGCTCCGCCTCGGCCCCCACCTTCAGCAGCGGGATCGGGACCGCGGGCTCGTCCACCACGAACTCATTGACCCCCACCACGACGCGCCGGCCCTCCTCGATCTCCTTCTGCTGCCGCGCGGCGGAGAGCGCGATCTGGCGCTGGAACCACCCCATCTCGATCCCGCGCACCACCCCGCCGGCGCGCGCGATCTCGCCGAACAGCGCCTCCGCCTCGGCCTCGAGCTGGTCGGTGAGCGCCTCCACGTACCAGGAGCCGCCGAGCGGGTCCGACACGTTCGGCACCCCCGTTTCGCACGCGAGAATCTGCTGGGTGCGCAGCGCGAGCTGCACCGCCGCCTCGGTCGGCAGCGCGAGCGTCTCGTCCATCGAGTTGGTGTGGAGCGACTGCGTCCCACCGAGCACCGCGGCGAGCGCCTGGTACGCCACGCGCACCACGTTGTTCATCGGCTGCTGCGCGGTCAGGGAGACGCCGGCGGTCTGCGAGTGGAAGCGGAGCATCCACGACCGCGGGTTCCGGGCGCCGTAGCGCTCCCGCAGGTGCCGCGCCCAGATCCGGCGCGCCGCGCGAAGCTTGGCGACCTCCTCGAAGAAGTCGTTGTGGATGTCCCAGAAGAAGCTGAGCCGCGGCGCGAAGCTGTCCACGTCCAGCCCCCGCGCCATGCCCCGCTCCACGTACGTGAAGCCGTTGGCGAGCGTGAATGCCAACTCCTGCGCGGCGGTCGCACCGGCCTCGCGGATGTGGTAGCCCGAGATGGAGATGGTGTTCCACTGCGGCGTGTGCCGCGCCCCCCACTCGAACATGTCCACGATGATCTTCAGTGCCGGCTCCACCGGGAAGATCCAGGCGTGCTGCGCCATGTACTCCTTGAGGATGTCGTTCTGCACCGTCCCGCGCAGCGCCCTCGGGCTCACCCCCTGGCGCTCCGCCGCCGCGACGTAGAAGCAGAACAGCATCGCCGCCGGGCCGTTGATCGTCATGGAGGTGGAGACGCGGTCGAGCGGGATGCCGTCGAAGAGCGTCGCCATGTCGGCCAGGCTCGAAATGGCCACGCCGCACTTCCCCACCTCGCCCAGCGAGCGCGGATGGTCGCTGTCGTAGCCCATCAGCGTCGGGAAGTCGAAGGCGACCGAGAGCCCCGTCTGGCCCCGCGCGAGCAGGAACTTGTACCGCTGGTTCGTCTCCCGCGCCGTGCCGAAGCCGGCGAACTGCCGCATCGTCCAGAGACGGCCGCGGTAGCCGGTGGGGTGGATGCCGCGCGTGAACGGCCAGGTCCCGGGGAGGCCGAGCCGTTCGAGCACGTCGCCCTCGCGGACGTCGAGCGGCGTGTAGACGGGCTGCACCTCCCGACCGGACACCCCCGTGAACTCGGCGTCCCGCAGCTCGCCGCGCGCGTACAGCGCGCGCCACCGCTCCAGCTCCACCTTCAGCCGCTCCAACTCGCGCTCCCGCTCCTCGAGCCGACCGGCCACCGGCCCCGTGTCCACCACGCTCATCGCGTCGCCGCCTCCTCGAGGCGGGCGAGGATCCCGGCCGCCGCCTCGTACGGGGTTCGTTCGCCCGCGGTCACTTCGCGGAGCGCCGCCACCATCGCGTCGTTCGGCCCGTCCGCACGCAGCCAGCGCTTCAGCGCGCGGTCCAGCACGTCGCGGGTCCGTGCCTCCAGCCGCTGCCGGCGCCGCGCCGCCAGCCGCTCCGACCCCTCCAGCCACGCGAAGTGTCGGTCCAGCGCGGCCGCGAGGTCCGCCACCCCCGCGCCCTGGTGGGCGACGGTCGCCAGCACCGGCGGCTCCCAGGCTGGCGGGAGGGCGGGATCGCGGGAGGCCGGGAGCGCATCGGCACCGCGGCGTTCCCGTGCCGCCGTGCCGCCGTGCCCCCGTACCCCCCTGAGGTCCGTGCCATGATGTGCCTGCACGTGCCGGTACACCTGTCCGGCCCGCAGGCCGAGCGACACCTCCAGCTCCTGGCGCAGCCGGTCCGCACCCGGGCGGTCGGCCTTGTTCACCACGAACACGTCCGCGATCTCCATCAGGCCGGCCTTCATCACTTGAATCCCGTCGCCAGATTCCGGGACGAGAACGACCACGGTGGTGTCGGAATGAGCCATCACGTCCAGCTCCGACTGACCCACCCCGACCGTCTCAATGAGGAGGCGGTCGAAACCGTAGGCGTCCATCACGTCAGCGACCTCGCCGGTTGTCACCGCCATGCCGCCGAGGGAGCCGCGCGAGGCCATCGAGCGGATGAAGACTCCCGGATCGAGCGACTGCCGCTCCATCCGGATCCGGTCGCCGAGGATCGCCCCGCCGGTGAACGGGCTGGAGGGGTCCACCGCGATGATCCCCACCGTGAGCCCCGCCTGGCGGAAGACCCCGGTGAGCCGCTCCGTCAGGGTGCTCTTCCCGGCGCCGGGGGGGCCGGTGATGCCGATGCGGCGCGAGCGCCCGAGGCGCGGATGCAGCGCCGAGAGCAGCTCCTCGAAGCCGGGAGCGCCGTTCTCGACGAGGGAGATCGCCCGCGCCAGGGCAGCCGGCTTGCGGCCGTCCAGGCCGGCGAGAATCTCGTTCGGGATCACGCTCTAAATTGAAGCAGGACTTGAAGCTAGGTCAAGACGACTAGAGCAATACGAGAGACCCGGTGCCGAGCAGGAGCAGGAAGCCGCAGACGTCGGTGAAGGTCGTCACGAAGATGGACGAGGCGACGGCCGGATCCACGCCCAGCCGCTGGAGCAGGATCGGGATGAAGGCCCCGGCCAGGCCCGCCACGGCGAGGTTCCCCCACATCGCCGCGAGCACCACGAGACCGAGCCGACTCCCCTCCCCGACCGCGCCCGCGGCGATCGCGACCACGGCGCCGATCACGAGCCCGTTGGCCATCCCGACGGCGGTCTCCTTCGCGACCACCCGCCAGGCGCGGTCACGCGGGATGAGGCCGAGCGCGAGGCGGCGCACCGTGACCGCCAGGGCCTGGGTCCCGGCGTTGCCGCCCATCCCGGCGATGACCGGCATCCAGACGGCCAGTGCCACAACGCGGCTGATGGTGCTCTGGAAGAGATAGACCACGCCCCCCGCAAGGAACGCGGTGAGCAGGTTCACGGCGAGCCACGGGAGTCGGCTCCGGACCGCGTCCCGCCACCCGCCGCCCAGTTCCTCGGTGGCGGAGGTGCCACCGAACCTCAGCAGGTCCTCGGTCTGCTCCGCCTCCACCACGTCAATGACGTCATCGAAGGTCACCTGGCCCAGCAGTCGTCGCTGGGCATCCACGACGGCGATGGCGGTCAGGTTGTAGCGTGCCATCGCCCGCGCGACCTGCTCCTGGTCCCGCTCGGGCGTGGCCGTGGCCGCCGGCGCCTGCGCCAGCGCGTCCACGGGTCGGTCGGGCGGCACCAGCACCAGGCGGTCGAGCGGTAGGACGCCGAGGAGGCGGCGCTCGGCGTCCACGACGTACACCTGGAGCACGGGCGCGTGCTCGTCCCCCTCCGCGTGTCGGCGCAACTGGTCAATGGCCTCGGCCGCCGTCGTCCCCGCGCGCACGGTGACGACGTCGGTCGTCATCAGGCCGCCGGCGCTCTCGGGGTCGTAGGCGAGCAGCTGCTCGACGGTCTCGCCCTCGCTCAGTTCCGCG
>CAYLJK010000130.1:0-314 GCA_964383975.1 uncultured Gemmatimonadales bacterium
CCACCGAACCCCTCACCCACCCCCATCCCCCTTCACCCACCGCTCGTCACCGCTCACCCATCACCTCAGCAGGGCCACCGCTCTGCTGATCGGCAACCCCAGGATCTCGCGGCTCGACGAGCCGCCGCGGCCGCCGAACAGCACGCCGACGACGCGGCCGTCGCGGCCGAGGATGGGGCTCCCCGAGGCGCCGGTGCCACTGAAGGCGTCCAGCTCGAGCACCGAGTCCGCCACGGCGCGCATCACGCTGCCGGTGACGAGCGTCGCGCGCGGCGGCCCCCCGGTGCTCCCGCCGCCGCCCGGGAAGCCGATGA
>CAYLJK010000130.1:324-6865 GCA_964383975.1 uncultured Gemmatimonadales bacterium
GCCCTCGCCCGTCTGCGCGCTTGTGGCGTCGAGGCCGGCGACGGCCGGGAAGGGGCCCTGCGACTCCAGCTGGATGACGGCCAGGTCGGCGTCCGGGGCGGTCCGCACCAGCCGGGCGGGGAGCACGTCGCGGGAGCCGGAGAACTGGACGGCGATGTCCCGCGGTGCCTCACCGGCGCTGTTCCGCACCAGGTGCCGGTTCGTCAGCATCAGCCCGCCGGTGGTCACGGAGAAGGCCGTTCCCGTCCACATCTGGGTGGTGTCCGGGAACCGCACGTAGATCACCGCGACCGCGCGGTCGTTCGCGCTCCGGATCGCCGTGTAGTCCACCGCCTGCGCCTGCTCGATGGCGGCGCCGCGGCGGGTGACGGTCGTGAGCTGCGATTCGAGCGCGCGGCGCCGCGCCGGGTCCTGCTCCTGCCCGATGCGCGTGCGCAGGGCCGCGGCCTCCGAGTCGGCGGCGGCGCGCAGGCGCCGCAACACGGCCAGCTCGCCGGTCAGCGAGTCCACCTGCTGCACCAGCTGGGTTGTCACGTCCTGCGAGGTGCGGCCCAGCCAGATGACGATGGCCAGGGCGCCCAGCAGCACCATGACGAGCGTGAGGACGAGGACGCGGAAGCGCGAGCGCTCGGCGGTCAGCTCGGCCCGCAGCATCGTCGTCTTCGACGGGCCGGCGGAGGGCTGGGGCGCCGCGCTCTTCGGGGGCGCCGGGCGCGGCGGAGCAGGGGCCGCGGCCGGGGCCGGCGCGGCGACGGCCGCCATCACGACCTCCCCGTCCCCCTCCTCCCGGACCAGGTGGAAGGCGACCTCCGGGCCATGCACGCCGAAGCGCAGCGTGTCGCCGTCGTGCAGGGCGCGGTCGGCCTCGAGGCGCTCGCCGTTGACGAACGTGCCGTTCGTGCTGCCCAGGTCCCGCAGCACCCAGCCGTCGCCGACGCGCACGAGCGCGGCGTGACGGCTCGAGGCGTCGAGGTCTTTCTCGGCGTCGAAGCGAAGGTCCGACATCGGGTGGCGGCCCACGCCGATGTACGACTTGTCGAAGACGTCCCGGTGGCCGGTGCGAGCGCCGGAGATGATGACGAGCTCGACCTTCACGGGCGGCTCCTCAGAACGGCCACCACTTCTTCTTGCCGCTCTCGCGCGGCGTGCGGGCGGCGGACGTCGGCGCGGGCGGCGCCGCGGGCGGCTTCGCGGCGGGGGTCTCGAGCGTCTGCTCGTCGGCCGGCGCCGGCTTGGGCGCGGGTTCGGTCTTGCGGGTTGCCGCGTCCTCCGGACGGTACACCGGGACCGGCTCGGTGGTGGACTCGGTGTCCAGCAGCGGGTACACCTGGTGGCCGACCGGGTCGTTGCCGTCCGGCTCCGGGAGCCCGTCGCCGCCGAACCGCGCGATGATGCAGGTGATGTTGTCCGGGCCGCCGCGGCTGTTCGCCATCTCGATGAGCTCGCGGCACGCCGCGACGAGGTCCGTGGTCCCCGAGATGACCTTCAGCATGTCGTCCTTCGGGACCAGCCCCGACAGCCCGTCGGAGCACATCACCAGCACGTCGCCGCGCCGCAGCTCCTGGCGCGTCAGGTCCACCTTCACGTTGGGGTCGGGACCGAGCGCCTGGAGGATGATGTTGCGGCGCTCACTGACCGCAGCCTCCTCCTCCGTCAGCTCGCCCGCGTCCACCAGCCGCTGCATCAGCGACTGGTCCTTCGTGATCTGCGTGATGGTGCCGTTGCGGATGAGGTAGCCGCGGCTGTCGCCGATCTGCGTGATGTAGAGCGCGCCCTCGTACACCCCCGCGGCCGTCGTGGTCGTGCCCATGCCGCGGTGCTCGGGGTGCCCCTTCGCATACTCGTGGATCTGCTGGTTGGCGATCTCGACCGCCTCCTTGAGCCGGAAGGCGAAGCGCTGCTCGGTGTTCTCGGCGTCGTTCCCCCACTGGTTGACCATGTGGGAGTAGATCGTGTCCACCGCCATGTCGCTGGCGATCTCGCCCGCGGCCGCCCCCCCCATCCCGTCGGCGACGATGAACAGCGAGCCGCGGCCGCCGACCTCATGTTCCCGCACCTCGGGCTGGAGCGAGGCCTCGCGCCGCGTGAGGTCCGCAACGAGGAAGCTGTCCTCGTTGTGATCGCGGGTCTGGCCGACGTCCGTTCGGCCGAAGACTTCCACTTTCAGCGGGCCGTTCACTATGGGCACCCCAGTGCGCTGCGCATCGTCTCGAGCCGCGTCCGCTGGTCCCCGCTGGCGTAGCGCAGACCGTTCGCGACCCACTCACAGGCCGTTGTCGCGTCGTTCTCGTACGTGGTCGCGACCAGCTCGGCCGCGGTCGCCTTCTGCTCCCGCGTGGAGCCGTCCCGGGTGAAGACCCAGCGGGCCAGCCGCCGCGCCTCCGCCGGCCGTCCCGCCTGGTCGGCACGCACCGCCGTCTGGAGCGAGTCCTCGATCATCCCCACCGTCAGCCCGCCCGTTGGCGGACTGGTGCCCGGCGGGCTCGTCGTCGCGGTCGTGGTCGGTGCCGGCGGCCGCGTGGACGGCCCCGGCTGCGTCCCGGGCGCTGGCGTCGCCGGAGCGGGGGCCGCCGTGGCCGGTGTGGTGGACGGCGTCGCCGGACCGGGCAACCCCGTAACCTGCCGCGCCGTGTCGGGCGGCGTCTGTGATGGCTGACCGCCCTTGCTCATCATCAGGAACGCCACGATCGCGATCGCCGCCACGCCCCCGGCGCCGCCCACGACCGGCACGATCGGGAACCCCTTTCTGGAGGGGGCCGGTGCGGGCGCCGGGGCCGGGGGTGCGGCGGGCTTCTTCGTCGCCCGCTGGTGCCGGGTCGTCAGCTCCTCGACCTGCTCCTTCCCCATCACCTGGGTGGCCGCCTGCGTCGCGCTCACGTCCACGCGGGTCTGCGGCATCCGCAGGTCCGCCACCGCATCCCACGTGTCGCGGCCGAACTCGGCGGCGTTCTGGTAGCGCTCCCCGGGCGTGCGGGCCAGCGCGGTGTTCAGCACCAGCTGCAGCTTCGGCGGGAAGACGAGGTCGGGACGCGCCTGCTCGAGCGGCATCGGCTCGTCGGTCAGCCGCTTGATCATCACTTCCTGCGCGCTGTCGGCCTCGAACGGCAGGGTCCCCGTCAGCATCCGGTAGAGCACGAGGCCGAGGGAGTAGATGTCGGAGCGGCCGTCGAGCTTGTCGCCCGAGAGCTGCTCCGGAGACATGTACTCGGGCGTGCCGACCACCAGCCCCGTCTTGGTGACCTTCTGGCCGGTATCGTCGCCGCCCACGGCGCGCGCGATGCCGAAATCCACCACCTTCACGACGTCGGAGCCGTCTCGGCCCGGGACGACCATGATGTTGTCGGGCTTGATGTCGCGGTGGACGATGCCGAGGTCGTGCGCGGCCTGGAGCGCATCGGCGGCCTGGCGGAGGATGTGCCCGGCGCGGTGTGGCGGGAGCGCGCCGGCCGCCTCGATGACGTCCTTCAGCGACTGCCCCTCGATGAACTCCATCGCCAGGTAGATCAGCCCCTCGGGCGTCTCCCCGAAGTCGTAGATCTGGCAGACGTTCGGGTGGCTGATGCGGCTGGCGTTCGCGGCCTCGCGGTTGAAGCGGCTGATCGCGTCGGGGTCCTGCGACATGGCCGCCGCCATCACCTTGATGGCGCTCTTGCGGCCCATCTTCACGTGCTCGCCGAGGTACACGGCGCCCATGCCGCCCTCGCCGAGCTTCTTGAGGATGTGGTAGCGGTCGGCGACCACCTGGCCGACCAGGTCCCCGGAGGCGCTCCTCGCGCGGAGGGTGGCCCCGTCGTTGGGGCAGAACTTGACGTTGTCCGGGAACTCCCGGCTGCACACCGGACACGTCTTCACAGCATCTCCACCATCAGCAGCTTGTCCCCCACGAGCACCTTCGACCCCTTCTTCAGCGCCACGTCGCCGCGCGCGGCGACGGCGACGCCGTTGCGGCTCCCGGCGTCCATGACCACGAAGTCCGCGTCCTCCGACCGCACCACCGCGTGCGACCCGCTCATCGAGGGGTCGTAGGGGAACGCCCAGTCGCCCTTGTCACGCCCGATGGCGATGTCGCGCCCCGGCGAGAGGTGGAAGACATCCCGCTGGCTCCCGTCGGCGCGCAACTGCGCCAGCAGCGCGATGTCGGCGCTCGGCACCAGCGATCCCATGCGGCGCGTGGCGTCGGCGTCGGGCGGGTTCGGCCCGGGGTAGCCGAGGCGGCGGAAGCGCAGCACCTGGGAGCCGATCAGGATCAGGTCCCCGTCCGCCAACTTGTGCGGGCCGTCGAGGAAGATCCAGGTACCGTTGCGCGAGCCGAGGTCGCGGAGCGAGAGCTTCCCCTCGCGATAGATGAACAGGGCGTGGATCGGCGAGAGGTACACGTCCTCGGGGAGCGGGATGTCGGCGCCGCCCCGCCCGATCGTGGTCTCCTCCCCGACGAGGCTGAGCCGGGTCTCGCTACGCGTGCCGTCCTCCTTGAGCACGACGAGCGCGACCGGCGGCCGCGGGGTGGTGCGTTGCGCGGAGAAGACCGCGGTGCCATCGTGGCCGGCGGGCGCCGGAGCCGGGGCCGGCGCGGCGCCCAACGGCGCGGCACAGTTGGGGCAGAACTTGAACGAGGCGTCGGTGATCGGGGTCCCGCACCTGGGGCACGGTGGTGCCTTCGGTGGGGGCGCAGCGGCCTTGGGTTCCATCTTGGCTCCACAGAACGCGCAGAAGGGGAGCGACGCGTCCACCTTGTGGCCACAGGCCGAGCAGGTGGCGTCCCCCTTCCCCTCGGCGGCGTACACGCGCGTCGCCGGGACGGCGGCGCCCCCCGGGGCCACGACGGCCATCGCCGACTGGGTCAGCGGCTTGCCGCAGTCCATGCAGAACCGCGAACCGTCGTCGTTGCGCCGGCCGCAATGGGCGCACGTCGTCAAGGGTCGGAAGGCCTCCGCAGAGGTCGCAGACAGCAGAGTGGCTAGCGAATATAGGGTATGATTCGAACGGCGGTCAATTGAGCTAAGATGCCGGAGGGACGCAGGTTGGTACGTTTCCGCCACCCCCTTGGAGCCCTCGTCCCGCTTGCCGGGGCGACCCTGCTGGCCGCCCAGGAGCCCAGGGTGGGAGGCCCCCCGCTGCCGCCGATCCCGCGCGTCACGGGCCCGGTGCAGCTGCGCGTCGCCTACCCGGCCGCCGGAAGCCAGGTGACCGCCCGTGACAGCACGTTCGTCTTCGGGTCGGTCGGCACGGGCGATGCCGAGCTGACGATCGACGGCGTGAGCGTGCCGGTCGCGCCGAACGGCGCGTTCCTCGCCTTCATCGGCCTGCCCGCCGACACCGCCGCGGCGCTCCGGCTCGTGGCGCGCCGCGCGGGCGACAGCGTGGTGCTGGAGCACCGGCTGCGTCTGCCGCGGCGGTTCGTGCCGCCGGCTGGGCTGTGGCTCGACCCGGCGTCCGTCGAGCCGCGCGGCGCGCGGTGGGCCGAACCCGGGGAGGCCGTGCGGGTATCGCTGCACGCGGCGGGCGGGGCCGCGGTCGAGCTGCGCCTGCCGGACGGGAGCCGGGTCCCGCTCGTACCGGACACGGTCGCGGGGCGCGCGGTGGGGGTGTTCGATCGCGGGCCGGCCCGCGAGGAGCCGGCGGTGACACGTTATGCGGGGAGCTTCGGTGCCGTGCCGCTCGGCGCGGGGCTGCCGCCCGTCACCACGCCACGCACGAACGCGGCGCCGGGCGACAGCGGCCTGGCCGAGATCGTCGTGGCGCGGGGCACCGACACGGTGCGCGCCCCGCTCCCGCTGCGGCTCGCGGTGGTCGGCCTCGACCGCCCGGTCGTGGTGCTGGACGACGACACGGCGCGCACCGGCCGCACGCGCGGCGCGGCGGTGGGGATGCCGATGCCGGGCGGGACCTACGAGTGGTTCTTCCGCAACGGGACCACGGCCGCGGTGAGCGGGCGGGTGGGCGATGAGGTGCGCGTGCACCTCTCGCAGGCCGCCTCCGCCTGGGTCCCCGTCTCGGAGATCGGCGCGGTGCTCCCGCCGGGGACGGCCGCGCCGTTCGCGCGCGTCGCGCTCGTCCGCCTGACGCCGGGGGAGCGCAGCGTCGTGGCGCGCTTCAGCCTCGGCGCCCGCGTGCCGTTCCACGTCTCGGAGACGGACCGCGCGCTCACCGTGCGGCTCTACGGGGCGCAGTCGGACCTTGACTGGCTCCAGTACGGCACCAGCGACACGCTGGTGCGGCGGATGACCGCGGCGCAGCCCGCCGAGGACGAGGTCACCGTGACCTTCGAGCTGGGCGCGCCGGTCTTCGGGTACCGGACGCGCTGGGACGGCGCCGACCTGCTGCTCGAGATCCGGCGGCCGCCCGTCATCGACCGGCGCCGGCCGCTGCGCGGCCGCATCATCGCCGTGGATCCCGGTCATCCGCCGGCGGGCGCGATCGGTCCGACCGGCCTGACGGAAGCGGAGGCGAACCTCGGCGTGGGACTGGCCCTGCGCCGCCTGCTCGAGGCCGCCGGGGCGCGGGTCGTGATGACGCGTACGACCGGCACCGCGCTGGACCT
>CAYLJK010000131.1:0-1170 GCA_964383975.1 uncultured Gemmatimonadales bacterium
CGTGGGCCTCGGCCTCGCGGTCTGCTTCCTGGTCGCCCAGGTCTGGCGCTTGCTCGGAGGGTGAGGCCATGACGACGACGCTGTCGCGGTCCGTCGAGGACTACCTCAAGGTCATCTACGCGCTCACCGAGCGGAGCAGCCACGCGGCGACGACCGACATCGCCGAGCGGCTGGTGCTCACGCCCGCGTCCGTGACCGGCATGGTGAAGCGCCTGGCTGAATCGGGCCACCTGGAGCACGAGCCCTACCGGGGGGCGAGGCTGACCGAGCAGGGCCGGCTCGCGGCGCTCGCGGTGCTACGGAGGCACCGCATCCTGGAGACGTACCTCATCAGGAAGCTCGGCTACGACTGGGCGAACGTGCACGAGGAGGCGGAGCGGCTCGAGCACGCCGTGTCGGACGACCTCGTCGAGCGCATGGCGTTCGCGCTGAACCAGCCGCGCTTCGATCCGCATGGCGCGCCGATCCCCACGCGCGCCGGCGAGATCGAGCGCACCGATTACGTCCTGCTCACCGACGTCGAGGCGGGTGCGACCGTGACGGTGCGCCAAGTGGAGGACGACGACGCCGAGCAGCTGCGTTACCTCAAGTCCATCGGCATGGTGCCCGAGGCGGAGGTCGAGGTGCTCGACCGCCAGCCGTACGGCGGACCCATCACGGTGCGCGTGAGCGGGGCGGAGCCGATGGAGCGGGCGATCGGACCGGAGCTGGCGGGATGCCTGCGCGTCGAGCGGCGCTGAGCCTCCTCGGCGCGGCCGCGCTGCTCGCCGCGGCGTGGACGGACGGCCGGGCCGCGCAGGCGCGGCCCCAGGAGCCGCGCATCGCCGACAACTCGTACCTGGTCGAGGAGGCCTACAACCAGGAGCGGGGCGTGGTGCAGCACATCGGCACCTTGCTCGTCCCGGCCGGCGCGGTCCCGGCGCACGTCATCGTGACACAGGAGTGGCCGCTCATCGGCCAGCGCCACCAGATCAGCTTCGCACTGCCGCTCAGTCCGGGCGCCGAGGCCGGCGTCGGGCTCGGCGACGTGGTGCTCAACTACCGGTACCTGCTCGCCGGCGGCGGTCGGCTGGCCGTCGCGCCGCGCTTCTCGGTCACGCTCCCGACCGGCGCGTGGGACCGCGGCCTCGGCGCCGGCTCGCCGGGTCTCCAGCTCGTGGTGCCGGTCAG
>CAYLJK010000131.1:1180-6829 GCA_964383975.1 uncultured Gemmatimonadales bacterium
CGTGGCGCACGGCAACGCCGGCCTCGTTCTCGCGCCGTCGGCGCGCGCACCGGGCGTCAGCAGGCGCCGCGCCCTGACGGGCTACGTTGCCGGCGCGAGCCTGGCAGGCCCCGTGATGCTCCCGGTCAACGCGCTGCTTGAGGTCGTGGCGACGTCCTCCGCGGAGGTCACCGCGTCGGGCGCGGTCGAGCGGAGCACCGATATCGCCCTGAGTCCCGGCCTGCGGTTCGCGCTCGACGTCGGGAGGATGCAGATCGTCCCCGGCATCGCCTTCCCGATCCACCTGCGCGAACCGGGGCGTCCGACGGACCTGTTTCTGTACCTCAGCATCGAGCACGCCTTCCGGCGCGGCCCCGACGCGGACTGCACCCCCGCGACCGGGCGCTGATCCCTTCAGGGCCATTGACGACAACCGCTGTCGGATTACCGGCGGCGGGCGGCGCTTGCGCACCTGCCCCGGACGTCGCCAACGTGGCCAAGATGGACGGCCCCTCGCTTCATGCGGACAGGTCGGTCGCGCTGCCGGCGTGGACGCGCGGTCGAGCCTGCCGGGAGGTGCGGTATGGTCGAGGTCGAGACGCGTTCCTGTCCGCGCCTGTCGTCCAGTGAGAGGCTGAAGCGCGCGCTCGCCGGGCTCAAGACCGGCGATCACCTCTGCCTCATCTACGAGACCGCTGACGAGCAGTTCGCCGCCGTTGTCCCGTTCATCGGGGACGGCCTGGCCCGCGGCGAGCGCTGCCTCTACGTCGTGGATGACCGGGCGGCCGACGAGGTGGTGGGCGCGCTCAGCGCCGCGGGCGTGAACGTCGAGCACGAAGTCCGACGCGGCGCCCTTCGCATCCTGACCAAGCGCGACGCCTACCTGAAGTCGGGCACGTTCGATCCCCGCCGCATGATCACGCTGCTGCGGCGGTCCACCGCGGAGGCTGTCGCCGCCGGGTTCACCGGCCTGCGGGTGACCGGGGAGATGACGTGGGCGCTGGGGTCCGAACGGGGGGTGGGGCGGCTGATCGAGTATGAGGCCAGGCTCAACGGCTTCTTACCCGGCAACCGCGCCCTTGCGATCTGCCAGTACAACCGCCGCCGGTTCCCCGCCGCGATCATCCGCGAGGTGCTGCGCACGCACCCGATCGCCATTTTCGGCGACCTGGTGTGCTCGAACCCCTACTACGAGCCACCCGCCGCGGTGCTGGGGCGCCAGTCGGAGGCGAAGCGCGTGAGCTGGATGATCAGCAAGGTGCGGGCGGCGGCCGAGTCCGAGGACGCGATGCGGCGCAGCGAGGAGCGACTGCGCGAGGCCCAGGCGCTGGCGCACCTCGGCAGCTGGGAACTGGACCTCGGCACGGGGCGCCTGACCTGGTCGGACGAGATCTACCGGATCTTCGAGATCGCTCCCGGCGCGTTCGAGGCCTCCTACGAGGCCTTCCTCGACGCTGTCCATCCCGACGACCGCGAGGCGGTGGACCGGGCGTACGCGGAGTCGGTGAGGAGCCGGAGCCCGTACGAGATCACGCACCGGTTGCTGATGGCGGATGGCCGCGTCAAGTACGTCCACGAGCGCGGCGCGACGGACTACGACGAACAGGGCCGTCCGGTCCGCTCCGTCGGCACCGTGCAGGACGTCACGGAGCGCGAGCGCCGGGAGCAGGAGGTCGTGCGTCTCAGCCGGACGTACCAGCTCCTCAGCCAGACGAATCAGCTGATGCTCCGGGCCGGGAGCCGGGGCGAGCTGCTCGCGGAGGCGTGTCGGATTGCCGTCGAGGTCGGGGGCTTCCGGATGGCGTGGGTGGGCGAGCTGGAGGAGGCGACGCGCCGGATCAGGCCCGTCGCGTGGCACGGGCACACCGGCAGCTACCTGGACGCGATCCATGTCTCCGCGGAAGACGTGCCGGAGGGCCGGGGACCGACGGGCACGGCGCTCCGCGAGGGGAAGCCGGTGGTCTGTCGGGACATCGCGAACGACCCGGCCATGGAACCGTGGCGCGCGGCTGCGCTGGCGCACGGGTACCGGTCGAGCGGGGCGTTCCCACTGCGCTCCGACGGGCGGGTGACGAGCCTCTTCATGGTGTACGCATCAGAGGTCGGCTGGCCCTCGGACGAGGAGCGCCGGCTGCTGATCGACATGACGGATGACCTCTCGCACGCCCTGGAGGGACTGGAGCATGTGCGGCGGAGGGAGGAGGCGGAGGAGGCCCTCCGCGCGTCGGAAGCCGCCTACCGGCGACTGGTGGACGAGTCGTTCGACGGCATCTACCGCTGCGCGCCGGACGGACGGTTCCTCACCGTGAATCAGGCCCTGGTGGCGATGCTGGGCTATGCGTCGATGGAGGAGGTGTTGCGGCTGAACGTGGCGCGGGACGTGTGCGCGGATCCCGCCGACGGCGAGCGTCTGATGAGCGGGTTCCCGGCCCAGGAGGAAGTGACGTGGAAGCGCCGCGACGGCAGTCCGCTCAACGTCCGGCTGCGAGTCCGCGCGGTCCACGCCCCGGACGGCGCGATCGAATGCTATGAGGGATACGTCGAGGATGTCAGCGAGAAGCGGGCCCTCGAGGGACAGCTGCGGCACGCCCAGAAGATGGATGCGGTGGGCCGGTTCGCGAGCGGCGTCGCGCACGACTTCAACAACCTGCTCGCCACCATCCTCGCGTGCTGCGACCTGGTGGCCAAGGATCTGCTGCGGGAGGCCTCGTCGTGGGAGGATCTCGGGAGCATCAGGACGGCCGCACGGGGCGGTGCCGAGTTGACGAGGAAGCTCCTGGCGTTCAGCCGCCCGGCCCCGCTCGACCTGAAGACGGTGGTCCTCGGAAGCCTCGTCGCCGACTTCGCCCGCATGGCGCGGCGCATCGTGGCGGAGGACATCGAGCTGAGCGTCCGCGTGGAGACGCCGGACGCGACAATCCTGGCGGATCCGGGGGCCGTCGAGCAGATCCTGATGAACCTTGTCACCAACGCTCGCGACGCGATGCCCTCCGGCGGCAGGCTGGAGATCGCCGTTCACGGGAGTGCGCTGGACGAGCAGCATCGGCGGCGCTACGGGTGGGGGGTGCCGGGCGATTACGTGGTGCTCACGGTGCGCGACAGCGGATGCGGGATGGACGCGGAGACGCAGCGGCACCTGTTTGAGCCCTTCTTCACGACCAAGGCGGTCGGCAAGGGCACCGGGCTGGGGATGCCGATGGTGTACGGTCTGGTGAAGCAGCAGGGTGGCTATATCGAGGTCCAGAGCGAGCCGGGTCGGGGGACGAGCGTGGGCGTCTACTTTCCGCCGGCCGTAAAGGCGGATCTCGAGGGCGCCCCGACGCGCGGGGTGCTGGACGCACACGGTTCCGAGACCATCCTGGTGGTGGAGGACAACGAGGAGTTGCGCCGTGCGGCGATCCGTGTGCTGGAGTCGTACGGCTACCGGGTGCACGCGGCGGGCGACGGGATCGAGGCACTGCGCGTGCTCGGCGAGCTGGAGCGGCCACCGGACCTGATCATCAGCGACGTCGTGATGCCTCGCGTGGACGGGCCCCAGCTGCTGCGGGCCCTGCGGGAGGCGGGCGCGGCGCCGAAGGTGCTGTTCGTGAGCGGCCATCCGGAAGCGGCGATCGTCGAGCGGATGGCGGGAGCGGGCGCGCCCCTGTTGGCCAAGCCGTGGACCGGCGCCACGCTGGCGCGCAAGGTGCGCGAGGTGCTGGATGCACCCGCGCCATCCGCCTGACGGGGTGGTACGGCGCTAGGGGGAGTGGCTGGCGGCGGACGGTCCGGAGGGACGCCCCCCGGCGCTCCGGGCACGTTCGAGCGCCTGGAGCATTGAGGCGAGGCGGCGGTCCCGCGCCTCCCGGATCTGCGCGAGGTTCTGCCCGTAGGCGCGCTCGACGAGCTGCGTGAGGGCGCGAACCTGCTCCGGCTCCAGCCTGGACCACTGCGCCAGGCTCCCCCACCAGGTCTCGAACGACTGCAGCAGGTGCTGAAGGAAGGCACCGAGGCCGCCCTCGCCGGCGCCGAGGTGGTAGGTGAGGTGCGGGCCCGCCGTCGCCCAGCCGAGCGACGGGCCGAGCGAGACCGCGCGGTCCACGTCGTCCACGTCCATGACGCCCGCGAGGACAAGGTCGATGCACTCCCGGTACACGGCGGCGCTGATGCGGCCGACGACGTTGCCAGGCACCTCGCGCTTCAGCGTGACCGGGATCCGGCCGAGCGTGCGCAGCCAGCCACGCACGCGCTCGACGGTCTCGTGCGAGGTGAACTTCCCCGGCACCAGCTCGACGAGCGGGATCAACTCGGGCGGGTTCAGCGGGTGCGCCACGATCAGCCGCGTCTGGTCCCGGCAGCGCGCGCCGATGTCGGTCATCGGGAGGCCGCTGGACGAGGAAGAGATCGCGGTGTCCGGCCGCGCTACCTGCTCGATGTTCTCGAAGAGACGCTGCTTGAGGGGGAGGTCCTCCGTGACCGCCTCGATCACCCACTCGGCGTCGCCGCACGCTTGGAGGAGCGAGCGCCCCACCCTGAGCCGCGAGAGCCCCAGCTCGGCGACGCCGCTCTCGGCGCGGCCGAGCGCGACCAGCGCACGCACCCGCCGCTGCACCTCGAGCATCGCCGCGTCAATGGCCTTCGCCTCGGTGTCGAAGAGCGCGGTGTGCCAGCCGTGCGTGGCGGCGAGGGCGGCCCAGCCCCGGCCGATGGCGCCGGCGCCGATGATGGCGAGCCGCAGCGGGGAGGGCCCAGGAGCGGTCATGGGGCGGGAACTTATGGGCGCAGGTCGGCCGGCGTAAGCCACCGGCCGAATAGGTGCTCGAGGAGGAGCGCGTGCAGCGCGTCGCGGTCGAAACGGCGCCAGACGCGGACCTCCGGGTCGCCGGCGTCGGACTCTCCGACCGACGTCCGCCCGCGGTCGGGGCCGCTGGAGCGGTCCACGCGCAGCGGCACGGGCTCGGCCCAGCCGAGTGACGGATCCACCGCGAGCGCGACGGCGAGCGGATCGTTGATGACCGCTCCCGGCAGCCCCTCGTGCTCCTCGTGGAAGCGGACGTAGAAGCCGAGCAGCCGGCCCAGCCAGCGGGCGTCCGGGTCGGCGTGCGTGGCGAGGGTATGCACCGCGCGCGCGGGGATGACGAGCTGGCGGGTGATGTCCATCCCCACCATCTCCGTGCGGAGGCCGGCGCGGAGGACGTCATCCGCCGCCTCGGGGTCGCACCAGACGTTGAACTCGGCCCGCGGACCCATCGTCCCGGCGGCCTCCAGCGTGCCGCCCATCATGACGTGCCGGGCGATGCGCGAGCGGACCAGCTCCGCGTCGAGCCGCAGCGCGAGCGCGAGGTTGGTGAGCGGGCCGAGGGTGACGAGCGTGGCCGGGCCGCCGGCGGCGCGCAGCGCGTCGCGCAGCGCGCTCGCCGACGGATACACCGGGTCCGGGACCGGGCCGCGGTGGTCCCCGAGCCCCTCGGGTCCGTGGGTCTCCTTCGCGGTGTAGAGGGCTCGCTCCAGTGGGCGGTCCCACCCCTGGAGCAGGAGCGGCCCGGCGGGGGCGCCGGGCTTCAGACGCAGGTCCATCCCGCCCAGCGATGCTGGCACGACGTCGCCGAGGCCCGTGCTCGATGCGACCTCGGCCACGTGCGCGGCGGCGACTAGGTCGGTCTTAGGCTTTCCCAGGCCGAGCGCATCGTC
>CAYLJK010000132.1:0-2256 GCA_964383975.1 uncultured Gemmatimonadales bacterium
CGGACCGAGCGGCCGGAAATCCCGGTGCCGCGCGGGCGTGCCGATCGCCACGGTCGCGGTCCCCACGCCGTCGGCCAGGTGCAGGGGGCCCGTGTAGCTGGAGATGTAGAGGTCCACGCGCTGGAGCGTCGCGGCGAGGACCGGAAAGGCAACGGGGGGCATCACCGCGGCATCCGGCACCGCCGCCTGGATGGCGCGTGCCTCCTCGAGCTCCCTGCCGAAGCCGAAGAGCAGCACCGTCGCGCCGGTCCCCGCCAGGCGTCGCACGACCTCCAGCAGCTCCGCTGCCGGCAGCGCGTCCCGGCGATGCCGTGCGTTATACCGGCCGGGGACGCCGATCCCCACCAGCGACGTGCCCTCGCGCCGCCCGATCGCCGCCACAATCCGCTCCGCCTCCGGCACCGCCGCCGCTGGCACCTCCACGACCGGGCGCTGGTGCGGGAGTGTCACGCCGAGGGCGCGCGCCGCCAGCCAGTGCCGCAGCAGCAGGTGCTCCTCATCGGTCCCGAGCAGCAGGTTGAACGCCGCCACCGTGCGCGACGCGCCGAGCGCGGCCCGTACGGGGGCGCGGCTCGCCGCAGCCATGAGGGCGGCCGACGTGAACTCGCTCCGCAGGCTCACCGCGACGTCGAAGCCCTGGCGCGGGAGCCACGAGGCCAGCCGCAGCCAGGCGGCCGGGTGGCGCTCGAACTCCAGCGGCGCCCTCTCGAGGTACGGCAGGAGCGGCATGGCGCTACGGGTCTTCGGGGACCCCACGAGTACGAGCCTCGCCTCGGGCCACCGCGCGCGGAACGCGGCCATCAACGGTGTCGCCGTGAGGAGGTCGCCGATGCGGTCGGTCTTGATCAACAGCACGCGCCGCGGCGAGGACGCGGCGAACTCGTCGGTCGTGCGCGGCCGGCGGTCCGTTGCCAGCGATGCGAGTCCGGTCAGGGCCTCGATGAGCCGGTCCTTCACGCCGACGCGCGCCCGCTTCCACATCCGGGCGAGCAGCGTCGCGGGCAGCCTCACAGGCGGTTCCCCGGCCGCCGCGGGATGATGCGCCACTTCCGCAGCCACGCCGCGTAGAACCGCGGGTTCAGGAGCGGCGTGTCGAGCGGCGGGCGGCGGTGCGCGGGGATGGTCCAGGAGGCCGACCCGATGAGATCCCGCATCACGGCGGGGTGCGTCCCGCGGAAGCGGAACGCGATGTCCACGTCGCTCAGCTCCTCCGGCGGGATGTCTCCGAAGTGCTGCGCCACGAAGTCGTCGTCGTGGTAGAGCCGCTGGAAGGCGAGGGTCTTGTGCTTGAGGATCTCCGGTGCCCGCGCCCAGCCGTAGTGGAAGATTCGGGCGCCGCTCGACCGCGCCCGCACGTGCCGGCCGTCCGCGAGCGCGAACCCCGCCGCATCGCCGACCGAGACGACCCGGCCGTTGTTCCGCACGACGCGGCACTGCGTCCGGTAGCGCACCGGGTTCACGTACGCATAGGTCCCCTCGAAGTGGAGGAACCGGAACCGCAGCGCATCGGTCCCCCGGTCGCCGTCCCACCGCGCGATCGCCTCGCGGATGCGCGGATAGTCGTCCTCGTGGACGACCTCGTCGGCCTGGAGGTAGAACGCCCACGGGTACCGGCAATACGACAGCGCCAAGTTCGTCTGTTGCGCGAGGATGCCTCCGCCGCGGCGCAGCGACTCGTCCCACACCGTCTCGAGAACCCGCAGCTGCGGGATGCCGAGGGAGCGGATGAGCTCCAGGGTGCCGTCGTCGGACGCGCCCACGGCCACGACCAGCTCGTCCACCAGCGGCGCGAGCGAACGCAACGCCTCGGCCACCGGGTAGCCGTAGCGGATCGCGTTGCGGACGATCGAAAAGCCGGAAACCGGCACGTGGCCGGCTATCACGACGGGCAGCGGCCGGTCCGCACGCGGATGCCGGCGAGCGATCCGGTGAGTCGCAGCGTGTCGCCGAGGCTGCTCACCACAGCCGCCTCGATGCTGCCGCCGAGCAGGCTGTCGGTCGCCAGGTGCACCGTTCCGACGAACCCCCGGTACGCCGCACCCACCGTGTCGCGCAGCGGCCGCACGCCGATCGCCGCGGAGCCGGGGCCGCCGAGCACCGAATCCACCTCGAACGCGGCGACCGCCTCAAGCGGCCACGTCCCCGTCCTGACGGCGACCGCAGCGCTCCATCGCTCGCCCACCGCGACGGCCGACAGCGTGCTGTCGCGGGCGCACCACCAGGCGGACGCTGCCTCGCGCACCAGCACGCCGCGGC
>CAYLJK010000132.1:2266-6799 GCA_964383975.1 uncultured Gemmatimonadales bacterium
CCTGCGCGCGGCCCGGCGCCTCAAGCGAGAGCCGGCCCGTGAGGTCCGTGACGCCCTGTGGGCGCTCACCGCACCCGGCGAGGCCGAGCACCACGAGGCTGATCGTCGAGAGGCCCGGACGTGACATGGCCGGATTCTACAGTCCGCGGCGGAACGTGCCTAGCGGCCAGCGCAACTCAGGCGCTCGGCCCTCCGGCGGGACGGCGCAGGTCGTACGACTTCAATCGGCGCCACAGCGTCGTCCGGCTGATGCCAAGCCGCCGCGCGGCGGCCGCCAGGTGCCATCCCGACGCGGCGAGCACCTCCTCGATCGCCTGCCGCTCGAGCTCCGCGAGCGAAGCCGCCGCCGGCCGGGCCGGGAGTATCAGCACGCAGCCGTCGGCGACCGGGATCTCGCGTACCCCCGCCGGCGCCAGCGCGTCCAGTTCGCGCCGGCTCGCGGGCCGCTCGCGGAAGATCCCCCACGCCGCCCGGTTCGCGTACACGATGTGGCCTCCCCGGTCGCAGATCACGAGAGGCTGGTCCAGCACGTCGAGCGCCTGCGCGAGCAGTTCAGCGGTCATGGCGGTGCGATCCAGGCCCGGTCGCCTAAGATCCCTACGACCTCGCCGCCCTGGGGGTTTCCAAACGGGACGGTCGGCGGAGCGGTCTCCTGTGACGGCGCTTGACACGGGGCACCCTGTTGACTTATCAGTCAGTCAGTGACAAAACAACCTGATAACGCCGCAGATAGTATTGTCGATGCGGCGTGCGCCGAGATTCGCGAGGCCGGACTGATCGGTGCGACAGTCTCGGGCGTCGCATCGCGCTGCGGTGTTTCCAGCGCTCTCATCCATTACCACTTCGACACGAAGGAGCGGCTGCGGGTTGGGGCGGTGGCCCGCCTCCTGGAGGCGCGGGCCGTGGCGGTCGCCGGCGCGCTGCGTGCCGGCCGTGGCCTCGCCGCGCTCGACGCGTTGTGGGAGGTCCTTGCCGCACGCATCGCCAATGGGGACGAGCGGGCCTGTGTCGAGGGTGTCTCGGCCGCCGGGCACGGGCCCGCCTTCGCGGAAGTCGTCGGGCGGGGCCGCTCCCGCCTCGCAGCCGCGGTCGCCGCCCGAATCACCGGACTGCTGGAGGAGCTTGGTTGCCGCTCCGACGTGCCGGCGGACGAGCTGGCGGAGACGGTCGTCGCGGTGCTCGACGGACTGGCGCTGGGTGGGCTGGCGGGCCGACCGCCGGAGGCGCTCAGAAGCGCCTACGATGCCTTCTGGCTGACCCTGGTCGCGGCCGCGCCTCCCGCGCGGCGGCGCTGAGCGCCCGGCGCAGGTCCTCCACGCGGTCCACCCGCAGGGCCTCCTGCCTCCGCCGCACCACCGTGAAGCCGACCGGCCGGTCGAGCACCGGCACGTCCTCCGCCGTGAGGACGCGCGCGAGCGGCTCCTTCACGCGCAGCCGCGCGATCGCGCGGCCGTCCTCAACCTCGTAGTCGATGGGGCACAGTTGCCGACGCACCTCCACCACGCCCGGCAGCGCCTCGAGCGCCGTGCGGTCCGCCTCGGCGACGAAGTCCCCCACGCCCAGCGACAGCTTCGTGCGGAGAAAGTCCTCGAGCGAGCGGACCCCGCGTAGCCGTTCGCCGAGGACGCGGCGCACGGCTGGGGCATCGGCGCCGTGGAGCCGTCCTCCCGAGCGCCGATACAGATCACCGAGCTGCTCCAGCGTCCGCCGCACGGCGCGCACATCGGGGTGGTGAGCCACGCCCGTGACGAGCGCCTCGACCAGTGCGGCGCGCACCGCGCCGGCCAGCTCCGCCGGGATCGCCTCCAGCGGCTCACGCACGCGGTCCAGCTCGAAGCCGAAGTAGCGCAGCCGCCGGACCGCGACGAGCGGCGCGTGCCGGTGGCGCGGATCGTACACGACCTCGGGCTCTCCCGCGCGCGCGTAGTGCCGCACCAGGTCTGGCGGCAGCTGCGTGCCCTCGATCGCGGCGCGGGCCACGCCGTTGCGGTCGGCGAAGTACCGGATCGTCCCGGCGATGCCGCCCCATGCGCCGCAGACCGAGCCCCGGCTCACACGCACCGGCGTGCCGTCGGCGGCCTGCTCGTCCAGGACGAGGTCGAGGGGCATCACGCGCGCGAGCAGGTCTTGGAACCGGCGTAGCGCGCCGTCGTCGGCGTAGGGGAGCGCGGCGGGGAGCGGCTCCTCGAGCGCCCGGTACACCGACGCCATCCCCAGCGCCGCATCCTCGATGGCCTTGGTGAGCACCCCGCGCCGCTCCGACCACGCCTCGAGCCCTTCGTCGAAGATGTGGCGCGGCAGGCCGTACACCTCTCCCACGCGCGCGTGCCGGTTCACCGCCTCGGCGTAGAGGTTGTAGGCCGTGAGGTGGTCCGACCCGGAGACGAGCAGGCCGCGCAGGAAGCGCTCCTCGCGGGTCATCCGGTGCAGGGACTCGACGGCGGCGACGACGGCGATCGCGGGGATCAGGTCCGCGTCGGCGTGCAGCAGCAGCTCGCCCCACGGCCGCTCGACGGGCAGCGCCTCCACCTGCTCGCCGTACGGCGTGAGCGCCGCGTCGGCGATGACTCCCCGTTCCTCCATGCGCCGCACCGCCTCGGCGTAGGCGCGGCGGTCCAGTGGCACCGGCAGGTCCAGGTCGCGCGCATCCACCCGCAGCGCCGCGCACGTCAGCGCCACGCGCTCCGCGTCGCCTGCGAGCTGGAACTCCGGCGGCGTCGGCTCCAGCCGATCGAAGGCGATGTCCCGGTCGCTGAGCAGCACCACCTCGCCGCCGGCCACGCGCCCGTGCACGCGGCCCGCCATCTGGAGGATCTCGTTCGCGCCGAGCGGCAGACGGGTCAGCACGTTGCGCCCGCGTTCGATGACGTTCTGGTACCGGGCGTCCAGGATGACCACCGTGTCGAGCCCGGCGATGTTGAGCGCCGACTGCCCGGCCGCCGTCATCGCGAGCAGGTAAGGCTTCGGCACCGTGCCGTCGAGGAACGGCCGGATCACGCGGATCGGTTCCCCGCCGTGGTAGAACGCGGTGGTCAGCGCCGGCCAGCCCTCTCCCACCTCCTCCGCCAGCTGTTCGACCTCGGCGCGCGTCGGCACGAAAACCGCGACGCCGCGACGCTCCCGCACCACGCGCCGCAGGAACCGCGCATCGAGGAACTCCCGCACCGGCACGGGCAGCACCCGCACGCGCGCCGCCTTTGCCGGGTCGAACGCGCTGCTCTCGATCACGGCCGCGGCCCCGAGGTAGCGGGCGTAGAAGCGCGGATCCACCGTGGCCGAGAGCCAGATAAAGCGGCAGCCGGCGCGCTTCCCGAGCGCGAGGCACAGCTCCAGCTCCGCCGAGGTCTGGTGGATCTCGTCCACGACGAGGGTGTCGCGTCCGGTGATGAGCTCCGCTTGGAACCAGCGCCGGGCGATCCCGGTCGTCACGATGACGACGTTCCACGTGGGAGTCTGCGGAGTCGCCTCGCGTTCGCGGTTCACGACGCCCGCGCGCAGCGGTTCGCCGAGGATTGTCTCGGCGATGGGCCGGATCGCGAGCGTCTTGCCGGTCCCGGTGCCGGCCACGATGCCGAAGCCGCACTCCGCGGCCGCCAGCGCGCGCAGCTCGTCGCCGTGCTCGCGCTCCAGGATCGTCGGGAGGTCGAGCGTCATCGCCAGCTCGATCGTCTCGCACGAGGCCCGCGTCGGCGCGATAACGAGAACGCGCCCCGTGGCGGGGCGCGCGCGCTCGAACGCGGCACGGTCGGGCGGGAGATAGTGGTCGCGCGCGACGTGCACGGGCGATCCTAGTCGCCCAGGCAGATCCCCACCTCGCGCGCCGTGAGGATGGAATCCGCGTCGAGCGGCACCAGTTTCGGCTTCGCGAGCGCCTCCTGGAGCGGGACCGAGCGCACCGTCGGCGGGGCCAGCGCCACCATCACGCCGAACTCGCCCGCCGCCACGCAGCGGACGGCCGCCGCCCCGAAGCGCAGCGCGAGCAGCCGGTCGAAGGTCGTGGGTGAGCCGCCGCGCTGCAGGTGCCCCAGCGTTAGCGCCCGCGTCTCCTTCCCCGTTATCTCGCCGATGGCGCCGGCCACCCGCTCCGCGACGCCGCCCAGGCGCTCCATCGCCCCGCCCTTTGCCGCCTCCGCCCTGATCACGCGCGTGCCGCCCTTCGGCGCGGCGCCCTCAGCGACCACCACCACGCTGAAGCGGCGGCCGCGCGCATCGCGCTCGCGGATCTTCTCGCAGACCTTCTCGATGTCGAAGGGGATCTCCGGGATGAGGATCACGTCCGCGCTCCCCGAGATCCCCGCGTTGAGGGCGATCCAGCCGGCGTAGCGCCCCATCACCTCCACGACCATCACCCGCTCGTGGCTTTCCGCCGTGGAATGGAGCCGGTCGAGCGCGTCGGTGGCGGTGGCCACCGCCGTGTCGAACCCGAACGTCGCCACGGTCCCGCCGACGTCGTTGTCGATCGTTTTCGGGACGCCGACCACCGGCAGCCCCTTCTCGTACAGCCGCTGCGCCATCCGCAGGCTGCCGTCCCCG
>CAYLJK010000133.1:0-6787 GCA_964383975.1 uncultured Gemmatimonadales bacterium
AGGTCGTCGCGCTGCTCCTCCAGCACCGCCACCCGGTCGAGGCACCGCTGCCGGAACGACGCGTCCCGGTCAGCGCGCGCCGCCTGCTCCTTCATGTGATAGATCTTCAGCTCGACGATGCTGAGCTTGTCCGCGAGCCAGCCCACCGTCTCGGCCATGGCGCTCACCCTTCCGCGCGGCGCCCGACGGCCAGCGCGCGCACGGCCTCGTCGATGCGCTCGATGAGGTCGTTGCGCTGCTGGTTCAGACGGTCCACGGCCCGCTTCGCTGCGGCCACCTGGCGATCGTCATCCACGCGCGCCTTGTCCTCCTCATGCCACAACTCGATATTCGTCTGCGCCAGCCGCGCGATCAGGGAGCCGATCGTCTCGTTCATGGACCATTCCCCGGTGTGGGCGAACGCCGGCACCGTCGCCGCCGGACGCGGCCCCAATCTAACCGCCGGCCGCGAGGGCCGGCCACGGTGACGCCCCTGCTCCCTCCCGACGCGCCGTTTCCGCGCCGCCTTGGCGTCGTGATGCTCACCGCGCTCGGCGACGCCGTGCACGTCCTTCCCGTCCTCACCGCCATCCGGCGTCACGCCCCCGACACGCACATCACCTGGGTCCTCCAGCCCGGCCCCGCCGCACTCGTCCGCGGGCATCCCGCCGTGGACGAGCTGCTCATCTTCGACCGTCGGGCCGGGTGGCGCGCCTTCCTCGCCGTCCGCCGCGCGCTGCGGGAGCGCCCCTTCGACCTCGTCCTCGCGCTGCAGACCTACCTGAAGGCGGGGATCATCACCGCGCTCGCGAGGGCACCCGTGAAGCTCGGCTTCGACCGCGCGCGGGCCGGCGACCTCAACTGGCTCTTCACCACGCACCGTCTCCCGCCGCGCCCGCCGCGCCACGTGCAGGACCAGTTCCTGGAGTTCCTCGACGCGCTCGGCGTGCCGCACGGCGCCCCGGTCTGGGACCTCGCTCCGACCGCCGAGGAGCGGCGGGCCGCCCGCGCGCTGGTTCGCGAGGCGGACGGCCCCCTCGTCGGGCTCGTCGCCGGCACCACGAAGGCCCCGAAGAACTGGCTGCCGGAGCGGTACGCCGAGTTGGCCGCGCGGGTGCGGCGCGAGCTGGGCGGTACGTGCGTCGTGCTCGGCGGCTCGTCGCCGCCGGAGCGCGCGACGCGGGACGCGGTGACGGCCCGGGCCGAGGCCGCGGCCCTCGACACGACCGGCTGCGACCTGCGCACGCTGCTCGGCCTCCTTGATGCCTGCGACGTCGTCGTCTCCCCCGACACCGGTCCGCTCCACATCGCCGTCGCGCTCGGCGTGCCGGTCATCGGGCTCTACGGCTACACGAACCCGAAGCGGGTCGGTCCGTACCGCGGCGCGGCGGACCTGCTCGTGGATGCCTACGGTGATTGCGGCGAAGACTACCCGGTGAGCGGCGCCTACCGGCCCGGGCGGATGGGACGCATCACGGTCGAGATGGTGTTCGCGAGGGTGCGCATGGCACTGGAGCGTGGCAGCGTGCCGTGGCGGCGCGTCAGGCCGGTGTGAGGCCGTCGAAGCCGTAGCGCAGGCCCACCTCCGCCAGCAGGGCCACCATCCGGCCGAGCCCCAGCCCCATCACGGTGAAGTAGTCTCCGGCGATCCGTTCGACGATCACGGCACCGTATCCCTGGATGCCGTACGCCCCGGCCTTGTCCATCGGCTCGCCGGTCGCGACATAGGCGGCGATGGTCGCCTCGTCGAGCGCGCGGAACCAGACGCGCGTGCTCTCCACGCCGGAGGCCGTGCGCCCCTGCCAGGCCACTGCGATCGCGGTGTGCACGGTGTGCTCGCATCCCGACAGCCGCCGCAGCATCGCGGCCGCCTCGGCGGCATCACGCGGCTTGCCGAGGATCTCCCCGTCCAGCACGACGATGGTGTCGGCGGCGATGACCGCCGCCTCAGGCCGGTGCACCGCAGCCGCCTTCTCGCGCGCCAACCGCTCGGCGTGCGCCGGCGGTTCCTCGCCGGGGAACCACGTCTCGTCGAGGTCGGCGGGCACCACCTCGGGGACGATGCCGACCAGCGCAAGCAGCTCCTTCCGCCGCGGCGACGCAGAGGCCAGCACCACCGGCACCGCATCACCCATCACCCATCTCCCCTCACGCCTCATGCATCACCCACCACCCATCACGTCCGTTCAAGAACCATCGTGACCGGCCCGTCGTTGACCAGCTCGACCTCCATCGCCGCCCCGAAGCACCCGGTCTCGACGTGTGCGCCGCGCTCCCGCAGCAGCACCACGAACCGCTCGTACAGCGGCTGCGCCGCGGCGGGCGGCGCCGCGTCCACGAACGAGGGCCGCCGGCCCTTCGTGGCGTCACCGTAGAGGGTGAACTGCGGGATCACGAGGAGGGCGCCGCCGACCTCGCCGAGAGCGAGGTTCATCTTCCCCTCGGCGTCGGTGAAGACGCGCAGGCCGACGAGCTTGTCGGCCATCCAGGCGAGCTGGGGCTCGCCATCGCCCGCCGTGAACCCGGCCAAGACGACGAAGCCGCGCCCGATCGCGCCGACGGGGGCGCCGTCCACGCGAACCGCGGCGCGGCTCACGCGCTGCACGACGATCCGCACGCCCTACTCGACCGTCACGCTCTTGGCCAGGTTCCTCGGCTGGTCCACGTTGCAGCCGCGCCGCACGGCCACGTAGTAGGCCAGGAGCTGGAGCGGCACCGACGTGAGGATCGGCGTGAGCAGGTCCATCGTCTCGGGCACGGTGAAGACGTGGTCCACCAGCGGCGAGATGACGGTGTCGCCCTCGGTCACGACGGCGATCACCCGTCCGCCGCGCGCCCGGACCTCTTCGATGTTCGAGACGATCTTCCCATGGACGCCGTCCTTCGGCGCGATGAAGACCACCGGCATCAGCTCGTCGATGAGGGCGATCGGCCCGTGCTTCATCTCCGCGGCGGGATACCCCTCCGCGTGGATGTACGAGATCTCCTTCAGCTTCAGCGCCCCCTCCAGCGCGACCGGGAAGTTGTAGCCGCGCCCCAGGTAGAGGACGTTGGTCGCCCGCACGTAGCGCTCGGCGAGCTGCTCGATCAGCTCCTTGCGGCTGACGATCTGCTCGAGCTGGTCGGGGAGGCGCCGCAGCGCCTGGACGAGCTCCCGCCCCTGGAGGATGGAGAGCGCCCGCAGCCGGCCGAGCCGCAGCGTGAACATCGCCAGCGCCGCGATCTGGCTCGTGAACGCCTTCGTGGACGCGACGCCGATCTCGGGACCCGCGTGCAGGTAGATGCCGCCGTCCACCTCCCGCGCGATCGTGCTGCCGACGACGTTCACGACGCCGAGGGTCCGCGCGCCGCGGCGCTTCGCCTCGCGCAGGGCCGCGAGGGTGTCCGCCGTCTCGCCCGACTGCGAGATGACGATCACCAGCGTCCGCTCGTCCACGATCGGGTTCCGGTAGCGGAACTCCGAGGCGTACTCGACCTCGACCGGAAGCCGTGCCATCTCCTCGAGCATGTACTCGCCCACGAGCGCGGCGTGCCACGAGGTGCCGCAGGCCGTGAGCACGATCCGGTTGATGCGCGCCAGCTCCTCGTCGGAGAGGTTGAGGCCGCCCAGCCGCGCGGTCCCCTCCTCCTCCAGGAGCCGGCCCCGCATGCAGTTCCGCAGGCTCTCGGGCTGCTCGCAGATCTCCTTGAGCATGAAGTGCGGGAAGCCGCCGCGCTCGATCGTCGCGAGATCCCAGTCGATCTGGCTGACCTCCTTCGTGAGCGGCACGGCGTCCTGGTCCTGGAGCTGATAGCCCGACGGGCGGATCGCCGCCATCTCCCCCTCGTCGAGGTAGACGACCGAGCGGGTGTGCTGGAGCAGCGCCGACGGGTCGGAGGCGACGAAGTTCTCGCCGTCCCCCACGCCGACGAGGAGCGGGCTCCCCTTGCGCGCGGCGACGATGAGGTCCGGCTCGCGGGCCGAGACGACCGCGATGCCGTAGGCCCCCTCGACCTCGCGCAGCGCCTGCGCGACCGCCTCCTCGAGCGAGCCCGTGTAGAACTGCTCGACGAGGTGCGCCAGGACCTCCGTGTCCGTCTCCGAGACGAAGCGGTGCCCGCGCTCGGAAAGCATCTGCCGGAGCGGGCTGGCGTTCTCGATGATCCCGTTGTGCACGACGGCGATGGTGCCGCCGCAGTCGGTGTGCGGGTGCGCGTTCCTCGTGGTGGGCGCCCCGTGCGTCGCCCAGCGCGTGTGGCCGATGCCGGTGTGGGCTTGGAGGATGTCCCCCTTCAGTTGCGACTCGAGCGTCGCGATCTTCCCGGCCGCCTTCTGGATGACGAGCGCGCCGCCGGCGACGACCGCGACGCCGGCCGAATCGTAGCCCCGGTACTCCAGGCGCTTGAGGCCCTCGATCAGCAGGGGCGTCGCCTTCCGCGGCCCCACGTATCCGACGATCCCGCACATCGTTCAGTACCCTGCTTCCCCGAGCGCGGCCCTGCCGCGCGCGATGAGGTCCTGCGCCGCCTCGACGGTCGGCGCCTCCGCGATGATCCGGGCGACCGGTTCGGTGCCCGACGGCCGTACATGGATCCAGCGGTCCGGCATCGCAAGGCGCATGCCGTCCTGGCGGTCGTCGGTGGCCCCGGGCAGGCGGCGCTTCAGCGCCTCGTACCAGGGTTCCAGGCGCCCCGCCGGCCTCGCAACCTTCGCCTTAACAATAGCATAGCGCGGTGCGGCGTTCACGACGGCGCTGAGCGGCTTCCCTCGATCGGCCAGGAGGAGGAGCGCCAGCGCCGCCGCGACCGGCGCGTCGCGGCCCAGGTGCACGGCCGGGAGGATGACCCCGCCGTTCCCTTCCCCGCCGATCACCGCCCCGCGCTCCAGCATCCGCTCGACGACGTTCGCCTCGCCCACGGGCGAGCGCTCCACGGCGATGCCGTGGTCCCGCGCCGCGTCGTCCACCACGAGGCTGGTCGAGAGGTTCGTGACCACCGGCCCCCGCCGGCGCGCGAGCACGGCCCGAACGGCCAGCGCCAGCGTGTAGTCCTCGCCGATCGCCTCGCCCCGCTCATCCACGAGCGCGCACCGGTCCACGTCCGGGTCCACGGCGATGCCGAGGTCCGCGCCGGTGCGCCGCACCAGCTCGCCCAGCTCGCCGAGGTGCTCGGGGACCGGCTCCGGTTCGCGCGGGAAGCGCCCGTCGGCTTCCAGGTGGATGGCGTGCACGGCGCAGCCGAGCGACTCGAGGAGCCGCGGCATCACCGTCGCGCCCGCGCCGCGCACGCAGTCGAGCGCCACCGTGAACCGGCGCTCGCGGACCGGTGCGAAGTCGAGCCACGGGACGGCCCACAGCCGGTCGAGGTGGCGCTGCACCGCGTGCGTGTCAGGGCGCACGGCGCCGCGCGCCGCCACGGGCGCCGGCTGCGTGGCACCGTCCACCAGGGCGAAGAACGCGTCCGCCTCGCCGCGCGCCAGGAATCGCCCGCCCGGGCCCATGAACTTCAGCGCGTTCCACTCCGCCGGGTTGTGGCTCGCGGTGACCACGATGCCGCCGGCGAGGTTCATCGTCTCGACCGCCATCTGCGCGGTCGGCGTGGGGACCATGCCGAGGTCGATGACGTCCACGCCCGCTGTGGCCAGGGCCTCCGCCACGGCGGCGGCGAACTCGGGACCGGAGGGCCGGCTGTCGCGCGCCAGCGCGACGACGCGGCCACCGCGGGAGCGGAGGAAGCCGCCGAAGGCCGCCGCGTAGCGCGTGACCACGGCGGCGGTGAGGTCCGACCCCACGATGCCGCGGACGCCGGAGACGGAGCGCATGAGGGCCATCCTGCAACTAGCCGGGACCGCGGCCGCCTGTCAACGGCGCGCCTTGCCGGGCACGCGTGCAGGCATGTACCCTTCGCTTGCCTGTCCTCTTCCCAACGAGACACGATGACCCGCGCCGCCGACCGCGACACCGCCTTCGCCCTCGCCACGCGGGCCGTCCACGCCGGCCAGGCGCCGGACCCGCTGGCCGGCGCCGTCACCTTCCCCATCTACCAGACGTCCACGTACGTCCAGGACGAGATCGGGAAGCACAAGGGCTACGACTACGCCCGCACGGTGAACCCGACGCGCCAGGCGCTGGAGCGGAACATCGCCGCCTTGGAAGGGGGCACGCACGGCTTCGCGTTCGGCTCCGGGATGGGCGCGATCCACGCCGCCCTCACGCTGCTCTCGACGGGCGACCACGTGGTCTGTGGAGAGAATGTCTACGGCGGCACGCACCGGCTCATGGACAAGGTGCTCACCCGCCTCGGTCTCTCCTTCACCTTCGTGGACACCCGGACGACCGACCCGGTGCTCTCGGCGATCACGCCGCGCACGCGGATGCTGTTCGTCGAGACCCCGACGAACCCGCTGATGCGGCTCGCCGACCTCGCCGCGCTCGGCGAGGTGGCGAGGGCGAGGGGGCTGCTCTTCGTGGTGGACAACACCTTCGCCACGCCGGTCTTCCAGCAGCCGTTCGCCTTCGGCGCCGACATCGTGCTGCACTCCACCACCAAGTACCTCAACGGTCACTCCGACATGGTCGGCGGCGTGGTGGTCGTGCGCCGCGACGACCTGGCCGAGCAGTTGCTCTTCATCGAGAAGTCGGTGGGCGCCGTCCCGGGCCCGTTCGACTGCTGGCTGGCGCTGCGCGGCGTGAAGACCCTGCCCCTGCGCATGCGGCAGCACGACGCCAACGGCCGCCGCATCGCCGAGTGGCTGGCGCGGGATCGGCGCGTCCAGGCCGTGTACTACCCCGGCCTCCCGTCGCACCCCCAGCACGAGTTGGCGAAGCGC
>CAYLJK010000134.1:0-6723 GCA_964383975.1 uncultured Gemmatimonadales bacterium
TCGCGCAGCGCCCGCAACGCGCCGTGCCGGTCCGACTGGTCGAGCGCCTCGCGACAGATCCGCTCGACCTGGCCGCGGTCGAGGGCGAGGTGGGCCGGCGGATCGTCCCCCGCGGGACCGCACAAGGACGCCCGCTCGCCGTGCAGCACGACGAAGAGGAGCGGCGACGCGCGGCCGGCGTTGCGGTCCTTCCACGCCGAGCGAAGCGCCGTCGCGCTCGGTGCCGTTGCCGCCGACGTGACGAGCACCTCCAGCGGGGAGGTGCCACCGCCGAGGGCCAGGCCGACTGCGGCGAAGGGCGCGCCGGCAGGAGCCGCTACGCCTCGAAGCGACACGCCGTCGAGGAACCGCGATTCAGCGCCAGCTTCCTCCGCGCTACGTGACTTCATGCCGGGCATGACTCGTCATCGAGGTTCCTCGTGTCATGTCACGCGCGATCCGAGCGGTCGTACGCTCGATGCAGACTGTCAGGTCAACTGCTGCGTTCACTGTGCCGGCTAACTAATAGTGGACTGCGACAGACTCGGACGCGACCCGGCCCGCCGCGGTGCTAAGCGTCACGACGGCGGGGCCCCATCACCCGATACACATACGCCCCCACATCATCAACGCGCTAGGCCCCACTCGACACCAGGCACGGGGGCTTTGACTGCACGGAATGCGGCTAACGCCGTCGGCGGGCAGAGAGGCGCTTGAGGAGCAGGAAACCAAGGACTCCGACCCCCAGATGCGAGCGGAACGGATCCCGCACGATCGGCGCGAAACGGCCGGCAGCCGCAACCGGCCCGGCCTTGGCTCCTTGCACTCCCGGCTGATGGCAACCAGGGGCCTACGGGATCAAGACGGCCGTACCCTGTAGCCTCCCGTTCCGAAGCCGCTCCAGAGCCTCGCCCGCAGCTTCAAGACTGAACGCCTCCGCGTGCACCCGCAGCGGTACGTCCGCGGCGATGGCGAGAAACGCCTCGCCATCCGCCCGCGTGAGATTCGCCACGGACCGCACCACGCGCTCGCCCCAGAGCAGGCGGTACGGGAAGCCAGGGATGTCGCTCATGTGGATGCCGCCGCACACCACGGTACCCCCCGGTCGGACGGCGCGCAGCGCGACCGGCACCAGCGCCCCCACGGGAGCGAAGAGAATGGCGGCGTCCAACGGCTCCGGCGGCGGCTGGTCCGACCCGCCGGCCCAGGCCGCCCCGAGGCCGCGGGCGAACCGCTGCGAGGCCTCATCCCCCGGCCGCGTGAAGGCGAGAACGCGCCGGCCCTGGTGCCGCGCCACCTGGGCGACGAGATGCGCCGCCGCGCCGAACCCGTAGATCCCCAGCACCTCGGCGTCTCCCGCCGCCACGAGCGAGCGGTAGCCGATGAGACCGGCGCACAGCAGCGGCGCCGCCCGCGCGTCGTCGTAGCCGTCGGGAATCGGAACACAGTAGCGCTCGTCCGCCGTCACGACGGTCGCGAAGCCGCCGTCGAGGGTGTAACCGGTGAAGCGAGCCGCCGCACACAGGTTCTCGCGCCCCGCGCGGCAGTCACGGCAGGTACCACAGGTCCATCCCAGCCACGGCACGCCGACCCTCTGGCCGGGCCGGAAGCGCACCGCGCCCGGCCCCGCGGCCCGCACCACACCGACCACCTGGTGCCCCGGCACCAGCGGAAGCTTCGGCTCCGGCAGCTCGCCGTCCACGATGTGGAGATCGGTGCGGCAGACGCCGCAGGCCCTCACCTCCAAGACCACCTGGCCCGGTCCCGGCTCGGGATCGGGCAGCTCGACCGGGCGCAGCGGCCGGCCGGGCGCCTCCAGCACCATCGCACGCATGGCTCGCAATCTACGCGGGGTGGGACGGCGCGCACGGGCCCCGCGCCGCCGGGCGTTGTCGTCGCGGCGGCCGCCGCCTAGCTTCGCTGCGAACGCCGCCATGACCCTCGACACCCTCGTCACCATCGCCGTCCTCGCGGCGCTCGTGCTGCTGGTCGCCGCGCCCATCCTCCACCGCCGCTGGAAGCACGACCGTGCCGTCCTCGCCAAGCTGGAGAAGGCCCGCCAGCTCGGCTACAACGAGACGCTCACGCTCCATCCCTCCGTGGACGAAGGGAAATGCGTCGGGTGCCGCGAATGCGTGCGCAACTGCCCCGAGCAGGATGTCCTCGATACCTATCGCTCGAAAGCCGTGGTGGTGAACGCGACGGAGTGCGTCGGCCACGGACTCTGCGAACGGGTCTGTCCCGTGGGGGCCATCACGCTCGTCGTCGGGACGGAGACGCGCGGGCTCGAGCTGCCGCGGCTCACCGAGCACTTCGAGACGAACGTCCCCGGGTTGTTCGTGGTCGGCGAGCTGGGCGGGATGGGGCTCATCCGCAACGCGATCTGGCAGGCGACCCAGGCGGTGGCGTTCATCGCACAGCAGCGCCCCGCCGCGCCGCCCGCCGGCGTCGCCCTCCTGGTCGTCGGGGCGGGACCGGCTGGACTCGCGGCCGCGATCGCCGCGCGCGCCCACGGCCTCGGCTTCCGCATCATCGAACAGTCGTCGGTCGGTGGTTCGATGCTGCACTACCCGCGCCGCAAACTCGTCATGACCCACCCGGCCGAGCTGCCGGGCGTGGGACCGTTCCCGTTCCACGAGGTGGAGAAGGAGCCGCTCATCGCGTTCTGGCGCTCCACGACCGGGTCGCTCGGCATCGCCGTCGAGGAGGGGGTGGTGCTCGCGCGGGTCGAACGCGACGGCACATCGCTCCTCGCGCAGACCTCGCGCGGTCCCATCCGCGCCGCGCGCATCGTCCTCGCCCTCGGCCGGCGTGGCTCGCCGCGCCGGCTGGAGGTGCCGGGCGAGGACCAGGCGAAGGTCGCCTACCGGCTGGCCGAGCCGGAGCAGTTTGACGGCTGCGCCGTGGCGGTCGTGGGCGGCGGGAGCGCGGCGCTCGAGGCGGCACTGGCACTCGGCGGGCGGCCGGGAACACGGGTCACGCTCATTCACCGGCGCGACGTCTTCGCCGGCTCCCGCGCCGCGCTCATCGAGCGCCTGCTGGCGGCCGAGCGGGCCGGCCGCATCGAGGTGCTGCGGCACGCCCGGGTCACCGCGGTCGAACCGGACCGCGTGCTCCTCGACGTCGCCGGCCGCGCCGAGGAACGGCCGAACGAGGCGCTGTTCGTGATGATCGGGGGCGTACCGCCGTATCAGCTGCTGCGCGACTCCGGCGTGGACCTCGAAACGAAGTTCGGCACGCCGCTCACGGCCGGGGCCGCCTGACCGGCAGCGGCGTGTGCCGCCACCAGCGCGCCGCGCCCGCCGTGGGCTTGCGGCCGTCCGGGTGGCAGGTGAGGCAGACCCGGGCCTCGAAGGCGTAGCCCGCGATCTCCCGGTGCTTGTCATCCATCTGCGCGCGCTGATGGCACCCCGTTCCGCTGCACGTGATGACGCGCCGGGACGACGGATCGGGGTGACACGTGGCGCACGACGCCCAGCGGCCCGCGTGCTTCCCCGTGTAGATGGGGAAGAGCGCGTCGTGCTGCGCGAAGGTCCCGGCGCGGCCGTCCGGGTGGCAGGACCGGCACTGGGCCGTGCTGTATGCGTAGCCGGGGATGGACAGGTGCACCTGGTCGGTCGCCGGTTGGGCGTGGCACCCGCCGCCGATGCAGGTGACGACGCGGCGGTCGGCCGGGTCGGTGTGGCACTGCGCGCACTGCGACCAGGCGCCCGCATGGGGCCCGCTGTAGATCGGGAACACGGCGTCGTGCTGGGCGAAGCCGCCGGCGCGGCCGTCGGGATGGCACGTGCGGCACTGCGCGGTCGTGTAGCCGTAACCGGGGATGGACTGGTGCGCGGGGTCGGTCACGGCCGGTGCGTGGCAGCCGCCGCCAAGACAGCTGATGGCGCGCCGGTCAGCCGGGTCGGTGTGGCACTGCGCGCACTGCGCCCACGCGCCCGCGTGGGCGTCGCTGAAGATCGGGAAGATCCCCTCGTGGAACGACAGGTCACCCTCGCCTCCGGCGGGGTGACAGCCGAGGCACGCCGCGGACTCCCAGGTGTACCCCGGGATCCCCTGGTGCTCCGCCGTCGTGGGTCCCTGCGCGTGGCAGGTGGTACAGGTGAAGAGCCGGTAGTTCGCCGGGTCCGGGTGGCAGCGGGCGCAGGTCGTCCACGTGCCGGCGTGCGCGCCGACATAGACGGGGAAGATCCCATCGTGCTCGCGGAACAGCGCGAACGCCCAGGTGGCGAGCTGATGGCAGCGCTCGCAGCGCACCGAAAAGCCGAGCGTGCGGTGCGCCGGGTTGGTCGTGGCGTCGTACGTCGGGCGGTGGCACGCGACGCACTCGGCCACGGGCCGGTGGAACATCTGGACACCCGTGCTGCGGTGGCAGTCGCGGCACAGCAGCGCGGCGTGCACGCCGAGATCCGGCAGCCGGGTGCGGGCGTGCGCCGTGGCGGCGTCCACGTCGAGCCAGCCGGTCTCGCGGTGACACTGCTCGCAGCGTGGCCCGGCGTCCCCGCGGTGCGGATCCTGGTGGCAGCGGCCGCAGGCCGCAGGGCCGGCCCCGGAGAAGTCGCGCAGGTCGTGGCAGCCGGAGCAGGGGACGGCCGCGTGCTGGCCGGCGAGCGGGTAGCGGGTGCGGGCGTGGTCGAAGCGCACCTCGCGCCAGCCGCCCGTGGTGTGGCAGTCGGCGCAGGCGAGGGCGGCCAGCCGCTGATGCGGTGAGGGCCGGCCCTGGGCGGTGGCCGGGCCGCCCGTTGCGGTCAGGAGCAGTGCCAGCACGGCCGTGGAAACGGCGCTTCCCCGGATCACGTTCGCCCTCCGGCGTGACAGTCCTCGCAGCGATGGGCGAGCGGCCGCCAGCGGACCACCGGCGGCGTTCCCGCCGGACGGTGGCAGGCGGTACACGGCGCGGGCCGGTGCGCGCCGTCGAGCGGCCAGTCGCTGTCCGTCTGGTGGTCGAAGCGCACCGGCCGCCAGGCATCCTGGTCGTGGCAGGTGGTGCAGGCGTCGCCGCGCGCCCGGCCCGCGAACTGGCCGCCGTGGAGGTCCTCGTGGCAGCCGGCGGTGCCGCAGGACAGCGGCAGACCGCGGAACCGGATCGGTTCGCCGGGCGCGGCGGCCGGATGACAGCGGCCGCAAGGGACGCGGAGATGGGCGCCGCGCAGCGGGTAGCGCGTGGCGGCGTGATCGAAGCCGGCGACCCGCTCCCAGCTCTCGGTGATGTGGCACGTCTCGCAGCGGCGCTCGCCGAACTGCCCCAGGTGCACGTCGCGGTGGCACCCCGCGCACGACGCGTCGGGATGCCGGAAGCGGATGCGGCCCGATGCGCGTGTGGCGCCGGGGAGCGGCCCGTGGCAGGCGGTGCACGGGACCGCGGTGTGCGCGCCGGTCAGCGTCCAGGCGGAGTCGTGCAGCGCCGCGGTGAAGCGCGTCGGCGCGAAGGCCGTCTCGTCGTGGCAGACGGCGCAATCGCGCCCGCGCGGCGCCAGCTCGCCCGCATGGACGTCGGCGTGACAGTCGTCGCAGCGGGCGAACGCCATGTCCCGGCGCGCGAACGGGAGGAGGAAGTTGGACCGGATCAGCGCCACATGCGGCGCGAGGGGGGCCGCCGTCGAGCTCAGGTGGCAACGTTCGCAGCGGGCCTGTGCGTGGGCTCCGCGCAGCGGGAAGCCGATGCTCGCGTGGTCGAAGGTCCGGAGCGAGTCCGCGAGGCGGAACCAGCCGTCGGTGGTGTGGCACGACTCGCACCGGCGCATGCGCGCGGCGTCGCGGTGCGGCGCACGGTGGCACGAGGCGCAGCCCGTGGCGGCCTCGCCGGCGCGGAACTCGGTGAAGCTCGTGTCGCGCGCGCCGCCGGGTCCGCTCGCGCGGTCGCGGCGCACCTGGTGGCAGCGGGCGCAGGCGACGGCGCCGTGCAGGCCGGTGAGCGGGAAGTCGGTGCGGGCGTGGTCGAAGCCGGGGGCGGGCGTCCACGACTCCTGCGTGTGACAATCGGCGCAGGTGCGCGAGACGCGGCCGCGATGCTCGTCGAGGTGACAGGCACCGCACCCCGTGCCGAGGCCGAGGAAGGTACGCGCGCGGGCCACCGAGGTGTCCGCCCGCACCGCGGCGGCCAGCAGCCCCTCGCGGTGGCACTGGGCGCAGCGGAGCCGCGCATGCGCGCCCTCGAGGCGCCAGCCCGCGAGCGCATGATCGAACCGCTCGGCCGGCACGTTGCCCGGCCAGCGCACCAGCCGGTACGGGCGGCCGTTGTGCTCCGAGTGGCACTCGGCGCAGCGCAGCTCCAAGCCGTTGTGGGTGAGGCGGGCGTGGTAGCCCCGCCCCTCGCGGATGCGGGCGGCGAGCGAGACGTGGCATGCCAGGCAGCGCCGCCCCGTCAGCTCGCGGCCCGACTCGTGGCACGCGAGACAGGAGGCCAGGTTGTCGTAGCCTTCGTGGGCTGCTGTGAGCGGCCCGGGCGAGGCCAGACCCTGCGCCACGAGCGGCGCGGCCCGCAGGAGCAGCGCGGCGGCGAGCAGCCGGCCGGCCGGCCTCATCGCAGCATCCCCACGCCGAAGAAGAGCGCCGAGCCGACGTGCAGGACGAGCAGCGCGAACATCGCGACGAAGAAGATGAGATGGACCACGTGCCACCAGCCGAACAGCCGGCGGAAGAGGTCCGCGTAGGCGATGCGCCGGGCGAGCGTCACCTCCGCGCGCACCAGCGCCACGCTCGACGCCATGCTTGGCGCCATGCGCGATTCCTTCCCCATGTTCC
>CAYLJK010000135.1:0-6715 GCA_964383975.1 uncultured Gemmatimonadales bacterium
GTACTAGGGGCGGACGGCCGGACCGGTCCCCGATCCCTGACCACCGTGCCGGCCTGGCGGCCGCCGCCGGGCACCTGACGGCGGCGACGCTCAGGCCGGCGCGGTCACCAGGCCCTGATGACGCGCACCGTGACGTTCGCCCTGTTCGCGGCGATGCTGCTCTCGCCGGGCGGTGCTGCACCCCTCGGGGCGCAGGCGGCGGCCCGCGGGTTCCGCACCCCGGTGCGTCCGCTGGCCGCGGTCGCGCTCAGTGACCTGACGTTCGGCACGGTGCTCCCCGGCATCCCTGCGACGATCGGTGTCCTCGACCACCGGCACGCGGCGCTCTTCCAGGTCGAGGGCCCGGCCGACGCCACCGTGCGCATCGAGCTGGTCCTGCCGAGCGCCCTCGCGGGCGCCGGCGGGGCGCTGCTCCCCATCGCATTCGGGCCGGGCGACGGCTTCGCCGATTTCAGCCGCGGCCAGCCACCGCGCGGCACCTCGTTCGATCCCAACGGTCCGCTCCTCAGCACGCTCGGCCCCAACGGCCGGCTGTGGGTGCGGCTTGGCGGCACCGTGCTGCCGGGCCGGCCGCAGGCCGGCGGCTGGTACAGCGGTACGATCTTCGTCACCGTCTACGACCTGGGGAGCTGACGATGCGGCGCTCCCTGCTGTCACGCCACACGCTGCTGCTGACCGCCCTGGCCGCGCTCCTCTGGCCCGCTCTGACCGAGGCCATCTACGTCTCGCCGACGACGGTCTTCATGGACACGCGGGTCCGCGACGCGCAGATCACCATCGGCAACTCGGGGACCCAGCCGGAGGAGGCGACGATCGAGATCAAGTACGGCTTCCCCGACGCGGACTCCGCGGGGACGCCGTACATCCGCTTCGTCGAGGATCCGACCCCGGAGTTCCGGTCGGCCGCCGACTGGATTCGCCCGTTCCCCCAGCGGGTGCGGCTGGAACCGGGGACGCAGCAAGTGGTCCGACTGCTGGCTCGTCCGCCGGCTGATCTCCCTGACGGCGAGTACTGGACGCGGATGATCGTGACCGGCCGCGGGGCGACGGTGCGCCTGGCGGGCCGGGACAGCGCGCTGCGGGTGGGCCTGAACCTCGAGATCCGCCTCGTGACGGCGGTGTCGTTCCGCAAGGGTCGGGTGACGACCGGCATCGCGCTGCGCGACCTCACCGCTGAAGCGGAAGGGGACTCGCTCGCCGTCTGGGCGAGCATGGTGCGCGAGGGGAACGCCGCGTACCACGGGACCGCGGATGTCGAGCTGGTGAGCACGCGCGGCACGTCCGTGCGCCGCTGGTCCATGCCGCTGTCGGTCCATTTCCCGATGCGGCGCCGCTTCGCCTGGCCGCTGGGCCAGGTGGAGCCGGGGGACTACTGGGTGCGCTTCCGGCTCCGCGCCGAGCGCCGCGACCTGCCGTCCGACCGGGTCCTGCCGGCGCCGGCGGTCATGGACTCGGTCGCGGTGCGGGTGCTCTGAGCCATGCGCGGCGCGGCGGCCCGGCGTGGGGCCCCGGCGACGGCACACTTGCACGCGGCGCGCGTGGGGGCCGCGGCGCTGCTGCTGCTTCTGGCCGCGCCGGCGCAGGCACAGCAGCTGGCCGCCGCCGGCGGCGCCGCCCGTCGGGGCGTGTGGCAGGATACGGTCTACATCGACGCGGTCATCCGGCTCTCCATCGAGAGCGGCCCGTCCGAGGTGGTGCCGGCCCTGACGTACAACTCCACCCTGATGCTCCCGCTGCGGCAGTACGCAGCGATGGTGGAGCTGAACCTCACCGCGTTCGCACTCCGGGACTCGGCCGTGCTCTACCTCGAGCCCGGCCACGTGCCGCTCCGCTTCCGGCCGTCCGAGCGCCTGCTGACGCGCGGCGCGGACACGGTGCGGTACGACACGCTGGACGTGACCTGGTGGGACGGCGACCTGTTCGTCGCCACCCACGTGCTCGACCGCGTCCTTGGGACCCTCACCAGCGTGGATTGGGTCAGCATCTCGTCCGTCGTGGGACGGAGCACCCGGCTGCCGGTGGTGATGCGCGGGCGGAGGGAGCGTCGCCGGCAGCTCCTGGAGCGGCGTGGGACCGCGCCCGACGTCCTCGAGCTCGCGCTGCGCCCGCGCGCGCTGGACGGCGGGATGGCGAGCTGGTCGTTCGCCGCCGCCGCGCGCGGCCCGTCCGAGCAGATGTCCCTCGACCTCGGGTTCGGCGCGGGCGTCCTGGGCGGAAGTGCAGAGCTGCGGCCGGTCGTGTGGGCGAGCGAGGGTCGCTCGACGTCGGACCTGCGGTGGTCGTGGCAGCGGGTGTGGCCCACTTCGCCGGGGATCCGGCAGCTGCGGCTCGGAGACGTCCAGTCCAACGGGCGGCGGGCGCGGCTGCTGGAGGGCGTGGCCGTGACCAACGCGCCGTTCATCCGGTCGTCGGAGTTCGACGTCGAGGACTTCGTCACGAACGTCCCCGCGGGCTGGGAGGCCGAGCTGTATGGGCGGGGCCGTCTGCTCGCCTATGCGGAGGGCGGGGACGCCGCCGGCATCTTCCGCGCGCCGCTCCAGCTGGGGTACGGCGTGAACCCGTACGAGCTGGTGCTGTACGGCCCCGGCGGCCAGACGGTCCGGCGGCAGCGCACGATCCGGGTCCCGTTCAGCCGGCTGCCGACCGGCCGCCTCGAGTACGCCGCGGCGATGGGCCGGTGCCGCTACGACCCGTGCGACGCGCTCTTCAGCGCCGACGCGCGCTACGGCGTCTCGAGCGGGCTGACGGTCCAGGGCGGATGGGACGCGTTCTTCGGCGGGACGGCCGGCACCCTGTGGCAGCCGTACGCCATCGTCTCCGGTGCGCCGCTCCCGGAACTCGGCCTGACCGGCGAAGCCGTGGCGAACGGCCATCTGCGCGCCTCCGCCAACTACGAGCCGACCTTGGACCTGCGCGTGAACGCGGGGGTGACGCGGTTCTCGACCTCGGGCGGGGTGTACGCGGGCGGCTTCGGCGAGGTCACGCGCACCGAGGCGTCGCTGTTCTGGCATCCCTCCTGGCGGCGCGGCATTACCTATCTCCAGGGCATGGGCGTGCTGACGTCGGGTCCGGCGATGGACCGCCGCCTGCTGCGGCTCTCGGGCTCCGTGCGCCAGGGAGCGGTGCGGTACACGGTCGGGCTGCTGCACGATGCCCTGGTCCGCCCCAGCGCTCCGACAACCGATCGGTTCGCCATCGATGCGGGCGCTGACGCCGTGCTGCTGGGGCCGTGGCCGTGGCTCCGTGCGGCCGCCGTGCAGGGGCAGGTCGCCATCGAACCGGCGCGCGGTCTCGCGGCCATGCGGGCCCAGCTCGGCCGGCTCGTCGGCCGTTCGCTGCGCCTGGACGCCGGACTGGGCTGGGTGCGCGGGCAGGGCGTCGCGCTGGAGCTTGCCGTCGCGACGGCGCTGCCGGGCCCCCGCGCCGGGGCGCGCAGCCGCGTCAGCGCCGGCGGCTCCGAGGCCCTCGTGTACTCCAGCGGTGCGGTGGCGTGGGACCCGCGCACGCACCTGACCCGGCTGAGCGACGTGTCGGACCTGGGCCGCGCCGGGATCTCGGGGGTGCTGTTCCGCGACGACAACGCGAACGGGGTGCGCGATCCCGGGGAGCCCGGGCTGGCGGGAATCCCGCTGCGCGTCGGCGGGTGGCCTGCCGAGACCGACGCGGACGGCCGCTTCTCCGCGTGGGGGATGTACCCGACGGAGCCGCTGCGCATCGACGTGGACACGCTCTCGCTCGACGATCCGCAGCTGGTGCTCCCCGCCCCGGTGCTCCAGGTGCGCCCCGCGCCAAATGCGTTCGGCAACATCGCGGTGCCGGTGGTCGTGGGGGCTGAAATCAGCGGCTTCGTGGTCCTGGGGGACGAGCCGCTCGGCGGCGTGCCGGTGGTGCTGCGCGAGCTGAACACCGGTGCCGAGATCACCGTGCTGACGTTCGCGGACGGCGGGTTCTATCGCGGCGCGGTGCCGCCGGGAGAATACGAGGTGACGCTCCCGGACGCGGTGCTGGAGCGCCTGCGCGCCGCGGCGCCGCCGGTCAGCATCTTTGTGCCGCCCGGGGCGGGCGAGAAGCGGTTCGAGGACTTGCAGCTGCGCCTGGTGGCGCTCCCGTGAGCCCCGTGGCGGCACTGCCGCGGCGGCGCGGTGCCCGCGAGATTACACGTATCCGGTGAAGGGACGCGCCTAGTGCCGATCTACGGCAACATCGAGGAAGCGGGCCTCCCCGACGTGCTCCAGCTGCTGGCGCTGGGGCGCAAGACCGGCTGTCTGTCGGTGGACGACGGGACGCTGCACGGGGAGATCTACCTCGAGATCGGCCGGATCAACTACGCCTCGGTCGCCAACCGCGACCGCCTCGGCGAGATGCTCGTGAAGTCGGGCCGCATCACGCGCGAGCAGCTCAACGAGGCGACGGCCCAGCAGACGCGGGGGAGCAACCGTCCCATCGGGCGCATCCTGGTGGACTCGGGGCGCATCGACCGCGCCTCCATCGAGCGCTTCGTGCAGCTCCAGGTGGAGGAGGCGGTGTACTTCATGTTCACCTGGAAGAAAGGCACGTTCGCCTTCACCTCCGACCAGCGGCCGGCGCACGGCGCGCTGCTCGTCTCGCTCGACGCCGAGGGGCTGCTCCTGGAGGGCGCGCGGCGGGTGGACGAATGGAGCCTCATCCAGAAGAAGATCCCGTCGTTCGACCTCGTCTACCAGCGCACCAAGGCGGCGCGGCGCAGCGGCGGCGTCGCCGACGAGCTCACCGAGGACCAGCGGCGGATCCTGCCGCTGCTCGACGGCACGCGCGACGTCGCCGGGATCGTGGACGTCACCGGGCTCACCGAGTTCGACGTCGGGAAGGCACTCTACGGGCTGGTCATGGCGGGCTTCGCGCAGCTGGTGGAGCGGCGCTCGCGGGTGCGACACCTCGACTACCGCGAACTCCTCGCCTACGTGGTGCGCGAGGCGGAGTTCGCGGACGCGCAGCGGCGCAAGGACGCGGCCCGCCACATCGTGGACTGCCCCGCGTGCTCCGAGCGGCTGCGCACGATCCATGTCCGCCGCACCGAGGGGATGCCGCTCCCGGCCACGGCGGAGGTGCCCGCGCAGAGCGCCCCGGCGGAGCCGGCGCCGCGGCCCGAGCCGGCGACCGTGCCGGTCCCGGCGCTGCGCGTACCGGGCGCGGCCGCCGCCGCGGCACCCGCGGCGGTCGCGGCCGCACCGGCTCCGGCGGCGGCACCAGCGGCCGTGGTGCAGGCGGGCGCGGCCGCGCCGGCCCCCGCGACGGTCACCGCGCCGCCCGGCTACGTCCGCGAGCGGCGCACCGGGCGTGACCGCCGCCACTTCGAGCGGCGCGCGGGGCTCGACCGGCGCCAGGCCGTGTCGTCCGCGTGGACGCACCTGAACGACCGGCGCCGCGCCGAACGGCGGCAGGGTGAGCGCCGGCGCACGCCCGGCGCGCAGTACGCTGCCGCTCCCGGCGCGGCGGGCGCGGTCACGCTCGCCGCTGCAGCGGTCGCGGCGCCGATGTCAGACATGCCCCTGCATCGCCCCGAGCGGCGCGGCGGCCGCACGACCGGTCCGCGGCAGCTGCGCGCCTTCGAGCCCGACTCGCCACGCGCCGTGCCCGCCGCGTCTCCGCCGCACGGCGTGGAGGTCGCGGCCGCGGCGCACGCCTTCCCGGCGCCACCGTCCGCCGATCTCCGGCCGGACACCGCCGCGACCGTGGAGGTGCAGCCGGTCGCTCCGCGATCGGCCCCTGCGACGGAACCGGGTCTGCCGAGCCGGGAGCTGGTGTGGCTGATGAGCCCGGAGGAGTCGCTCCAGCTCATTCGCGCGTCGCAGACGCAGGCGCGGCCGGCGCCGGCGCCGACGTCCGAACGCACCACCGAGGTGGCCGTGCCGCCTCCGGTCGAGCCGCCCGCGCGTCCTTCCCCGGCGCCGCCGAAGGCCGCGCGTCCAGCGCCACCGCCCGTGGAGCGGCGCGTCTCGCCGCCCGCGCCGCGTCCGGCGTCCGCAGTCCGCCGCGCGGACGAGCAGCCGGCCCGCGAGCCGCGGAAGCAGCCGCTGCGGCACCTGGCCATCGCGGCGGGCGTCGCGGGCGTCGCCCTGCTCGGCTTCCTCGCCGGCCAGCTCGGCCGCAGGGGCCCCTCCGCCTCGCCGGCCGCGGAGACGACGGCCACGCCGCTGACCGAGACGGCCGCGGCGCAAGCCCCGCCGCGCACCGCCACGCAGCTCGCGGCGCGGCCCGAGGAGCCGAGGCCGCAGCCGCCGGCGTCGTCACCCGCGACGCGCACGCCGACGGCGGTCGCGACCCGACCCGCTCCTTCCGAACGCGAACCTCGCCTCGCCCCCGCACCGGTCGCCGCCACGCCCGCCGCGACGCGCGCGGCGGCGCCCGCCACGCCCGCACCGGCCCAGCCGGTGGCGGCGCCGCCACCGACCGTGGGGAGCGTGCGCGGGACCGTGCGCGACGCGAGCGGCCGCGCGATCGCCGGCGCCAGGGTGACTGTGCGCGGCGCGGCGCTCGCCGCCACGACCGACGGCGCCGGGGCGTTCGAGCTGCGCGACGTGCCGGAGGGCACGCTCGTGCTCCAGGTCGCGGCGGACGGCTACCAGCCGGGGAGCGCCGAGGTGCGCGCACGAGGGGGAGCGGCGGTGGCGGCCGACGTCACCCTCGCCGCCGTGCCGGCTGCGCAGCCGCCAGCCGCCGCTCCCGCGGCCGCACC
>CAYLJK010000136.1:0-4804 GCA_964383975.1 uncultured Gemmatimonadales bacterium
CTCGCCGAACATCCGCGAGCGACGTGACTGTTCGGCCGCGCTCTTCTCCGCGCGCGGCGAGTTGCTGGCTCAGGCGGCGCACATCCCGGTCCATCTCGGCGCCATGCCCGAAGCGGTGGAGGCCGTGCGCCAGAAGCACGCCCGGGCCGGCGACATCTGGATCCTCAACGATCCGTACACCGGCGGCACCCACCTGCCGGACATCACGGTCATCGAGGCGGTCGCCTCGACCACGCTCCGCCCGCTGCGAGTGATGCCCGGCGCGGTGCAGTTGCGAGGCGGCGGCGAGCCGCCGCTCGCCTTCGCGGTGGTGCGGGCCCATCACGCGGACGTGGGCGGCGAGCGTCCGGGCTCGATGCCCCCCGGAGCGCGGACGCTCGAGGAGGAGGGCGTCGTCATCCCGCCGACCCGCATCGTGACCGACGGCGTGCTCGACGAGGAGGCTCTCGCGGCGCAGCTCGCGGCGGTCGCGCGCGGCGGCGAGCGCTGGCGGGAGCTGGTGGCCCGCCAGGGGCGTGCCCGCATGGACGAGGCGGTCGAGGATCTGCTCGCCTATGCGGAGCGGCGCACGCGCGCGGCCCTCGCCGGGCTGCGCGAGGGCGTCTATACGGCGGAGGACGTGCTCGAGGGCGACGGTGTCAGCGGCGAGGAGCTGCCGATCAGGGCGCGCGTCACCGTCGCCGGCGGCCGCCTCACCGTGGATTTCACTGGCACCGCCCCGGCGGCGGCGGGGAACGTCAACTGCCCGCTGGCCGTCACCCGGTCCGCGGCGCTCTTCGTGACCCGCTGCCTCATCCCCGATGACGTCCCGACGAATGGTGGCGTCGGTCGGTGCGTCGAAGTGGTGGCGCCGGAGGGCTGCCTCGTGAACGCGCGACCTCCCCACGCCGTCGCCGCCGGGAACGTCGAGACGAGTCAGCGCATCGCGGACGTGATCATGGCGGCCCTGCGGCAGGCGGGCGCGCGCCTGCCGGCCCAGGGGCAGGGGACGATGAACAACCTCATCATCGGCACGGACCGCTGGACCTACTACGAGACGCTCGGCGGAGGGCAGGGGGCAAGCCCGGCCGGGGACGGACCTGCCGGCGTCCACGTGGGGATGAGCAACACGATGAACACGCCGGTCGAGATGATCGAGATGAGCCTGCCCGTGCGGGTCGAACGGTACGCGGTACGGCGCGGCTCAGGCGGCGCCGGGAGGCACTGCGGCGGGGACGGTGTCGTGCGGGCCATCCGCGTGCTCCAGCCGTGCGCGCTTTCGCTCATCACCGAGCGCCGCCAGATCGCGCCCAGGGGCGCGGACGGCGGCGCGGACGGCCTCCCTGGCCGGAACCTCGTGAACGACCGCGTCGTCGAGTCCAAGGCGGCCCTGGAGCTTCAGGCGGGGGACGTGGTGACGGTGGAGACGCCGGGGGGAGGAGGGTGGGGCGGTGGAGGTGATGCGTGATTGCGTGAGGGGTTGATGGGTAAGAGTGATGAGGGCGCGATTCCCCGATCGCGACTCCTCACACCCTCCATATGATGCCTCTCCTCCACAGCGGCCACAGCAGGGCCAGCCACACGAGCACGAACGCCGCCGCGTAGGCGAGCGAGGCGTTGGCGGGATCAAGCCAGGATGCGAAGCCGATCTCGTAGACGGCGCGCTGGAGGCTGATCGCCGTCCCGTCGGTGCGCACCTCGATCGTCCCGAGGAGCCGCGCCATCACGCCCGAGCCGGCGAATGCCAGGAGCGGGTTGACGCCGTACGCGGCGAACGCGGGTGTCCACCAGCGGCTCCCCTGGTGGTCCACGACCCACAGGCAGAAGGCGAGCGCCACGCCCGCCATGCCGCCGGTGAAGAGGACGTAGGAACTGGTCCACAGGTTCTTGTTGATCGGGAAGCTCCAGCCCCACATCAGCCCCAGCACCATGCCGGCGGACCCGGCCGCGAAGAGACCGGCGATCCGATCCGCGAGCGGGCGGTCCGAGCGGACCCAGCGTCCCGTTAGCACGCCCAGCATCGCGGTGGCGATGGCCGGGACCGTGGAAAGGATCCCCTCAGGATCCCACGTGCGGCTGGCCCGCCACAGGTGCGTCTCGCCGATCACCGACCGGTCGAGCCACGCGGCCAGCGAGGCGGACGGATCGCCCAGGAGCAGGGCACCGATCCCCCGGCCCGGCACGGGGACCAGGGTCATCGCACCCCAGTAGCCGAACAGTAGCGCGGCGATGATCGCCGCCTGCGCGCGCACGCCGGTGCGCAGCGTGAGCAGCGCGGCAGCGATGTACACCACGCCGATCCGCTGGAGCACGCCCGGGAACCGCAGGGCGGCGAACCTCGCGAGCGGCAGGAAGGGGAAGGCGTGCAGCAGCAAGCCCACGGCGACGATTGACGCCCCGCGCGTGAGGATCTTCCGGACCAGCGCCGCGTCGCCGGCGCCGTCCGCGCGGCGCCGGCCCAGCGACAGGTACGTCGTCACGCCGACGATGTACAGGAAGAAGGGGAAGATGAGGTCGGTCGGGGTCCAGCCGTGCCACGCCGCGTGGCGCAGCGGCGGGTACACCGCGGCCCACGACCCAGGGTTGTTGACGATGAGCATCGCGGCGATCGTGGCGCCGCGGAAGACGTCGAGGGCGAGAAGGCGTTCCCTCACGCGCGGCAACGCCGCTCGCTACACGCGACTCGCTGTCCTAGGCGTTTCGGATCAGCGGCACGTTCTCGTCGGCGGCGGCGGGCGACAGCTTCCGCGCCTCCCTCCACGACGCCGCGGCGGCCAGCGCGAGCACCAGCGCCGACGTGAGATACTTCACGAATGCCTTGGCTGCGCCGGCCTTGAACATCCACGCCGCCTCCGGCGGCACGTTGCGCCGCAGCTGGAGCACGTCGAGCGCGAACGCCCCGGCCGACAGGAGGAGCAGGAGAGTCCCGACCGCGCTGACGCCCGCCAGACCGTACAGCGTGCGGCGGTGCTCACGCCACGCGGCGATGAGGACGGCCACGATCACGCCGAACACGGCCGTGATCAGGTAGTTGGCGCCGAGCCCCACGATCCCGTAGCGCCACGACGCCATGCCCATGCGGGGCGGCCACGATTGGAGCACCACGTCCACGATCGGGTAGACGACGAAGAGGCCGGCGACGGCAAGCGCGCCGGCGGTAAGGAAAGGGTTCCCGACGTCCTTGCGAGCCATGCGCGGCACCATGCTGGCGGTCATGAAGGAGGAGCGGGCTGGGCGCCTGCGCCCAGCCCGCTCCTAATCTCGGGAGAGACAGCCGACTACACAACCACTGCGAACTGCGCTACGCCGTCGGGCGGCGGAACACCCCGGCAGCGCCGAGTGTGACCAGCAGCCCCGTCCCCAGCAGGATCAGCGTCCCCGGCTCCGGCACGGCGTTCACGAGGAATTCCTGCTGGCAGCCGTCACTCTGGATGTACTGGTCCGGACCGTCCGACCGCTGGCCGGTCTCCGAGACGCACTTGGCGGTGACCACCACCCACTCTGTGCGATTGAAGGTGGCATCGGCCGCCCAGTTCGCCGAGCTGGCCAGCCACGCTGCCGCACCGAGCGACAGCCCGCCCTGATTGCTCATGAGCCGCCACAGGGCCATCTGGATGTCCGCCAGGATGACCTTGTCGCCCGGCGTCGGGCCGACCGGACCAGCGGGGTAGTTCTTCGCGATGTCGTTCGCCTGCTTGGCAAGCCACGCCGCACGGCTGTAGCGGTTCAAGGCCCCCGCGTCCCCGACGCGCGTCTTCGTCAGCGGGTCAACGCCGATCCGGGTCAGCCAGGCCGCGTACGGGTTCGTCGGTGCGCCGGCCGTGTTGAGGAAGTCGTCGCAGAACGCGTCGTACGTGGGCGTACCGGCCCAGGACGTGAACGTCAGCAAGTACGGGCTGGCGTGCGTCGTGCCGACCATGGGCTGGTCACCCGGCCACTTGTCGCCGTCGTAACGGACGACAGCCGCCGTCTGTGCCGACAGGCCGGACGCCACGAGCGCGAGGCCAGCGACGGCAGCGAGGACCCTGAGTGCCTTCATGACAGCTATCCCCCCGAGTAGAGGTTGTGCCGGATGTCCCACTTGTCCAGTCGCACGAGACGTGCCACCGCGACCGACTTCGACGGACCAATCGTCACATCTCTAACTCTTTGCTGGGTAACATCTTGTGTCCCTGAGTCTGGCTCTGTACCGGCCACGCTTAAAACCTGTTCGTTGCGCCTGCGCATCAATCTGAAGCTGAGAGGCGCAACCCCAATGACGCGGGATGCGCCGCTCTCACGTTCGAACGAGTGGAGGAGCCTCTCGACGGCCGACGTTCTTACCCGCCCCACGGCCGGATGCGATCCACCCTGCGACGGCCACGAACCCGATGTACACGACGGCCAGCAGCAGCTTCCCCGTGGACTTCACTGCCCCGACCTTGAAGAGGAACCGCTCCTCGGCGGGTACCGAGATCCGCAGTTGCAGCACATCGAGCGAGAAGACCACGGTCGCGGCCAGCAGCGCGAGCCCCAGCAGGCCCGCCGCGCCGGAGAGCCACCGCATCGTGCGGTAGTGCCCCGCGAGGGCGGCGGCGACGAAGGCGAAGACGGCACCTGCGAGCATGGTCAGCACGTAATTGGACAGCAGCCCCACGAAAGCGTATCGCCACTGCACGCTGCCCGGCTCCAAGGGGATGAAGTTCGAGAGCAGATCGGCCACCGGATGCACCACGAACAGCGCGGCGAGTCCATACGTGGCGATCGCGGCGAATCGGATGGCGGCATCGCGCGCATGCTCAGACATCGGGGCGGGCCTTCCTGCGAAAAGGGCCGGAACGTGAAT